>DATBLP010000068.1:0-4618 GCA_036555245.1 Burkholderiales bacterium | reverse complement strand
GTGGTGCAAGGCGACAAAGACCAGGGCCTGCAGCTCGCGCAAGCCGCCGTCGCCGCCGACCCGAAGTCCGCCACCGCGCTCATTTCCCGCTCCTACGCCGAGCAGGCCCGGTTCGATCTCACCGCCGCGCGCGCAACCGTGCAGCGCGCGGTCGAGCTTGAGCCGAACAATGCGCTCGCGTGGGCGCGCCTCGCCGAGCTGCACTCCTCGTTCGGCGACCTCGACGCTTCGCTGACCGCCGCGCGGCGCGCGGTCGAGATCAATCCGAATCTCTCGCGCACGCAGACCGTGCTCGGCTTCGCGAACCTCACTTCGATCAAGACGCAGGAAGCGAAGGCGGCATTCGAAAAAGCCATCTCGCTTGACCAGGCCGACCCGCTGCCGCGCCTCGGCCTCGGCCTCGCCCTGATCCGCGAGGGGGAGCTCGACCGCGGCAGCCGCACGATCGAAGTCGCGGCGAGCCTCGACCCGAACAACGCCCTCGTGCGCAGCTACCTTGGCAAGGCCTACTACGAGGAGAAGCGCTCGCCGCTCGACGAGCGCGAGTTCGCCGTCGCCAAGCAGCTCGACCCCAAGGATCCGACGCCCTGGTTCTACGACTCGATCGCGAAGCAGACCACCAACCGCCCGGTCGAAGCCCTGCAGGACGTCGAGAAGGCGATCGACCTGAACGACAACCGCGCGGTGTACCGATCGAAGCTGCTCCTCGATTCCGACGCCGCGGCGCGCAGCGCGAGCCTGGGGCGCATCTACAGCGATCTGGGCTTCCAGGGGCTTGCGCTGACCGAAGGCTGGAAATCGGTCAATATCGATCCGACCAACTTCTCCGCCCACCGGCTGCTGGCCGATTCCTATTCCTCTCTGCCGCGCCACGAGATCGCGCGCGTCAGCGAATTGCTGCAATCGCAGCTGCTGCAACCCGTCAGCCTCGCGCCGATCCAGCCGCGCCTCGCCGAGAGCGATCTGTTCCTCATCAGTGCCGGAGGCCCGGGAGCGCTGTCGTTCAACGAATACAACCGGCTGTTCACGCGCGATGGGCTGAACCTGCAGGCGAGCGCGCAGGCCGGCGATCGCGAAACCAAGGGTCAGGAGATTGTGGTCTCCGGCCTCAAGGACAGTTTTGCGTTCAGTCTCGGCGGCTATAACTTCGAGACCGAAGGATGGCGCACCAATTCGCGCCAGGACGACACCATCGCCAATGCCTTCCTGCAAAAGGACTTCTCCCCCAGCACGAGCGTGCAGTTCGAATACCGGTCCCGGGACATCGACACCGGGGACCTGCAGATGTCGTTCTTCAATGACGGCGCCTTCGATCAGTTGACGACGAGCCAGAAGACCGACACCTACCGCCTGGGGTTCCGTCACGGCTTCTCGCCGAACTCGATCATCCTCGCATCGTTGCTGTATCAGAAAGACGAGCAGCACGTGCGCGACACGTCCGATCCCACCACGGTGGTGGATATCATGGAGCCCGATACCAAGGCGAAGGGCGCAGAGCTCCAGCACCTGTACCGTTCGAATCGCTTCAGCACGGTCAGCGGGATCGGATCCTACAAGCTCGACCGGAGACAAGTGACCAATTTCGTCATCCCGGACTACATCGGCACGGGCGACAACTTCACCAGCGTGGACGACGTCGACGCCAGCGTCGAGCACACCAATGTCTACTTGTATGCCTACCTCAACGTTCTGAAGAACCTGACGGTTACGCTCGGCGCGAGCGGCGATTTCTTCAAGTCGGACGGCAACACCGTCACCACTACCGACGACCCGTTCTGCATTTTCGATACCACCGGGCTTTGCGTGCCCTTTGGCGGGCCGGTCGCCACCATGACCAGCTCATCCCGGTCGAAAGATCAGTTCAATCCGAAGCTCGGAGTGACCTGGAATCCGGCGCCGGCCACGACCCTGCGCGCGGCGTGGTTCCGGGTCATGAAGAGAGCGATCATCGCGAACCAGACCCTGGAGCCGACCCAGGTGGCCGGCTTCAACCAGTTCTACGACGACATCGAGGCGACGAACGCCAAGGTATACGGCGTTGCCATCGACCAGAAATTCTCCCGGAACCTGTTCGGCGGTCTGTCGGGCGCACGGCGAGAGCTGGAGGTTCCGATTCCGTTTCTCGATCCCTTCACCAACACCAGCCAGATCGTGGAGAAGGATTGGAACGAAAAATTGGGGCGCGCCTACCTCTTCCTGACACCGCATCGCTGGCTCGCGCTCAGCGCGGAATATCAGTACGAGCGCTTCGAGCGCACCGCCGACAGCCTGAATTTCGGGGTGCAGGAGGCAACGATCGAGAAGGTTCCCCTGGGAGTGCGATTCGTCCATCCCTCCGGGATCACCCTGGGAGTGAAAGCCACTCACGTCAGCCAGGACGGTCTGTTTACGCCCAAGGGCGGTACCTGCAGCCCCTGCATGCCCGGAGACACCAGCTTCTGGCTCACCGATGTCGTGCTCAGCTACCGCTTTCCGAAGCGCTACGGTTTCCTCTCGGTGGGGGCGACGAACCTCTCCGATCGCAGTTTCCAGTATCAGGAAACGGACTTCAACAACCCGACCATCCTGCCGCGCAAGATGGCCTTTGCCCGGCTGACGCTGGCGATACCGTAATCATTGTATGTAGGTCTCATTCTTCTTTTCTTGAGGGAGGTGCAGTATGCGAGGCAAGTTTTCGTCGAGCGCCGCGGCGACTCTAATCGGCGCGCTGTTTGTAGCCGGCGAGGCCCTAGGCACTGGGAACCCGCCTCCTCCACCCCTTGTAATTCAGCCGGAGGCGCCGCCGCTGGAGTGCACGACCCCTAATGGGGCCACCATTACGGCGATAACTACCCCTTTCCCATGCCCGGGCGAGGGCGGTGGTCAGTGCTTCTTGTATCAGTACGACATAAACTCGCCGTCGATGACAATCGATTTCACGGAAGTCTCGGTGTCCGTGACACAGGCACTGAACGCGGCCTTAGGTACTGGTTCAACCGTAACCGTGATTCAGCCGGCGTTCGGCAGCTCGAGTGATTTTCTGGAGGGCGCTCTACATGAGTATACGGTCAGGTTCGATCACAGCCCCAACACCAAGACTCCTGGGTTGTTGCAAATTTTCATCAACGGGAAGTCGAAACCGCGGGTCGGAACGATCCAGCTGAAGGGCGCTACCAAGCAGCGCTGCCTGATCGCGACTCCGGGAACCGCGCCCGACAACACGTTCCAACCGGTGTTCACGACCCAGGAGGTCATTCTTGCGGGCGGCAAGTGCAAAGCAACCTTGGTGTTGGACGCCGGCGGTAACGTTGCCGATATAGTCAATCCGATGGCGATTCCGCCGTATGAGGGTCCTTGCATAGTAGATTCGCCGACAGCTGAAACCAATTTCCAAATTAGCGTGAATGGCTCGCCGCTTCAGAACAACAGCGGCATCCATGGCATAACCTTCGGTACTGGCACGACCACCTGCTACGGCCCGCCCCGGCCGAGCATTCCGAAGTGCGTCTGCACGGCTACACCCTGCCCGTAATACAGCGCGCAGCGTGATGCACCGCGGGCTGGGTGGCTTGGTACCCACCCAGCCCGGTGGGCACAGTTCGACAGGAGCAGGGCGATCAAGGTAGCTTCCGGGGCTCATGCAGCCCTTGCTCCGTCGCTTCCCCGTTCAGGGGGCTTTCCTGAAGCGGCTGCTGTTCAACCCTGCGAGCATCACTGCCGCAACCATCGCCCTCGTCGCGGCGCTGTTCGCGTTTTCCCCGGCGCTGCTGGAGGCGATCGAGCTGAACTGGCTCGACCTGCGCTTCCGCGCGCGCGGGCCGATCAAGCCGGGTCCGGCGGTGGTGATCGGGGCGATCGACGAGAAGAGCCTGGAGGCCGAGGGGCGCTGGCCGTGGTCGCGCGCACGCATCGCGGCGCTCGTCGATGCGCTGTCGCGCGACGGCGCCAAGGTGATCGGCTTCGACGTGATGTTCTCGGAGCCCGAGCACGACGCGAAGTTCGCGACGCTCGCCGACGAGCTCGAGCGCACCGTCGACTCGCTGAACATCAAGGACGCCAAGCTCCAGGACATCGTGCGGCGTAACCGCATCGCCGGCGAGGGTGACCGGATGCTGGTGCGGGCGCTCGAGCGCTCGTCCGCCCCGGTGGTGCTCGGCTACTTCTTCCACATGAATGAAAGCGGCGTCGGCTACAAGCTCGACGCGGCCGAGATCGGGCGGCGCGTGGACGTCATCGCGGGCTCGAAGTATCCGCTCGTCTACGTCGACCGCGAGGCGGGCTCGCTGCCCTTCGTCAAGGCCTACGCGCCGCAGACCAGCCTCGCATCCTTCACCGCCGCCGCCGCGTCCTCGGGCTATTTCAGCGTGCTGAGCGATCTGGACGGGGTGGTGCGCTGGATGCCGCTCGCGGTCCAGGCGGGCGAGGATCTCTTTCCGCCGCTGGCGGTGCTTTGCGTCTGGCATTACCTCGGAAAGCCGGCGCTCGCCGTGCGCTCGGGGCGCTACGGCGCCGAAGGCGTGCGCGTAGGCGAGCGCCTGATTCCGACCGACGAGGCCGGGCAGCTCCTGATCAACTACCGAGGCCCGGCCGGGACCTTTCCGACCTATTCGGCCGCCGACATCCTGGCGGGCCGGCTGCC
>DATBLP010000098.1:0-5417 GCA_036555245.1 Burkholderiales bacterium | reverse complement strand
GTTTGACGAGCGCGCGAAGGCCGAGCACATGTCTTATCTCTTCAGGACCGAGCACTACGAGATGGTGCTCAAGGCCGGCGACATGGAGCGCGTCATGCCGCGGCTCGCCTGGCACATGGAGGAACCGAGGGTCGGGCAGAGCTACCCGAACTTTTACATCGCGCAACTGGCGAGCAAGTTCGTCAAAGTCGTGCTCGCGGGGACCGGAGGGGATGAGCTGTTCGGCGGCTATCCCTGGCGCTATTACCGCGCCGTCGTGAACGACAACTTTCGGGATTACGTCGACAAATATTACACGTTCTGGCAGCGATTGCTGCCGAATCGCACCCTACGCGAGGTATTCAAGCCCATCTGGAAGGATGTCGCACATGTGTGGACGCGGGACATCTTCGAAGGCGTGTTTCGGGAGCACGCATCGAAGCTCACCCGCCCCGAGGACTACGTCAATCATTCGCTTTACTTCGAGGCCAAGACCTTCCTGCACGGCCTGCTGGTGGTCGAGGACAAGCTCTCGATGGCACATGGACTGGAGTCGCGCGTACCCTTTCTTGACAACGACCTCGTGGACTTCGCGATGCGTGTGCCGGCGCGTCTGAAGCTCGGGAACCTCGCCGAAGTGGTGCGGATCAATGAGAATGAGCCCGGCAAAAAAGTCGAGCGCTACTACAGCCGCACTCGCGACGGCAAGCTCCTGCTTCGAAACGTCATGCAACGCTATATCCCCGCCGACGTGACCGAACGCGAAAAACAGGGATTTTCCGCACCGGACGCCTCCTGGTTCCGCGGCGACAGCATCGAGTATGTGAAACGCACGCTGCTCGACGGTGGTGCACGGATCTACGCCTATCTCGACCGCGACGCGGTGCGCCTGCTCATAGACGAACACGTATCGGGGCACGCTAACCGGCGGCTTCTTATCTGGTCGCTGCTTTCAGTGGAAGAATGGTGCCGGAAATTCTCGACCTGAATCGCTGTCGGCGCCTGGCGGCGGAAACGATCAGGGCGGTCAACCTCGATCTTTCCGGGCTTGCCGTGCTGACGGAGGCGGCCACTGGTGCCTTCGCGCTCACCGCCGCGCTCGCTGCGCTCGCCGGGGCAAGCCGCGTCCTGGTTATCGGGAGGGATAGCCGCTACGGCACGGCGCAGGAAGCCATCAGACAGACGCGCGCGGTTGGCGAGCGTTGGAATTGCCTGGGCGGGATCGAGATGCTTCCCGGCAGGGAATCGCCGCAGGTGTCCGAAGCGGATGTCGTTACCAACCTCGGTGCACTGCGGCCACTGGACGACGCGTTTCTTGCAAGACTCAAGCCCACTGCGGTTGTGCCCCTCATGTTCGAGACCTGGGAATACCGGCGCGAAGACCTCGATCTCGACGCCTGCCACCGACACGGCGTTGCAGTGCTCGGTACCAACGAACGTCACCCCGGCGTAGAGGTTTTTTCGTATCTCGGGCCGCTCGCGGTGCGCCTTGTCCTCGAGGCTGGCGTGGAAATTTTCCGTTCGCGGATTGTCGTTCTCGGTTCCGGGGTATTCGCCGAGGAATCGGCGCACGCACTTCGGGCGTTGGGGGCGGAGGTGAACGTGTTTTGCGTCGCGAGGGACGGAACGTTCGACCGCTGGGGGGCGTTGCAGGCGTTGCCGCAGACCGATGCGCTGCTTGTCGCCGAGCACCGCTCGAGGGTGCCGTTGCTCGGTGCGTCGTGCGCGCTGGACGGCCGACGGCTCGCGGGGCTCAATCGGGGCCTGGTCATCATCCACGTCGCTGGAGCCATCGATCAGGCCGACCTCGCTGCGGCGGGCATTCGATTGCATCCGGAAGCCATAGCTCCGCCAGGCTACATGAGCGTGAGCACCGCCTACGTGGGCCCCGCTCCCGTCGTGCGGTTGCACACAGCGGGATTGAAGGTCGGAGAAATCATGGCCCGACTCCGCAAGAGTGGACTTTCGCGCGCCGAGACTGAGCGCGAAGCGCTTCGCCACCCCATTTGCCAGGCGTTTGCCCGAGAAGAGAATGCCTAGTCCGGAGGCTTTCTTCGCCGCGAGCAAGCCATTCGAGCATGCGCGTTGCCTGACGCCACCGCCGGCTGGGCCACGCGGGGCAGCAGATGCGCCGATACCGGAACCGCACGGCGACTGCGACCCCGGACTTCGCTGATGCGCACAAGAGGACAATGCCCATGATCATCGACGGAAGGTTTCTTAGCGATGCGCTTGGACGCCCAATCGAGATCGACGTCCGATGCGCGTCGCTCGGGTTGGTGGATAGCAGCCGGCCCGGCACGCTCACCTTTCTCGATGACTTGCGATTCCTGCGACAGCTTCAGGCCAACAGTAACATCTCGGCTGTCATCACAACCCCCGAGCATCGAGATCTCGTGGCGCGCGCCGACGTTGCCGTCCTGACCAGCAGCGACCCGCGGTACGACTTCTATTCGATTTACAACCACCTTTGCAAGATTACCTACGTGAAGGCACCCGCGCGGATCCACACGACGGCGGTAGTGCATCCGCAAGCCTACGTTTCGGACTACAACGTGAGCATTGGCGCCGATTGCGTCGTCGAACCCATGGCCTGCGTGATGCCGGACGTTGAAATTGGCGAGCGCTGCGTCATCCGCGCCGGGGCGGTAATCGGATCGGAGGGCTACGAGAAGAAGTGGACCACACAGGGCGTCCTCTCGGTGCATCACACGGGCAAGGTTATCGTCCAGGACGACGTCGAAATCGGCGCAAATGTCTGCATCACAAAAGGCATGTACCTTTTTGGCGATACCCTGATCGGCAGCCGCACGAAGATCAATGCGCTTGCCTTCATCGGGCACTGTGTTTCAATCGGCAGGGATTGCCTCGTTCACCTTGCTGCATCCGTTTCCGGTGGCTCGGTTGTCGAGGACAGAGTGTGGATCGGCCCAAAGGCAACGGTATCCAATAGGCTTAGGATCGGGGCTGGCGCACGCATTTCGCTTGGATCCGTCGTGACTACCGACGTCCCGCCGGGCGGTCACGTCACCGGCAACTTCGCCGTCGATCACGAAATCTTCATCAGCAACCTTAAGAGGTCGATCGGACGCCCGTGATGAGAGCCGACGCGCGAACGCCTCGGCGCCCCGTGGTAATGCTGCAGAACTCAGATAGGCGCCCGACTGCTTGCATTCCCGGACGGTTGTGGACGCCCGCCTTCGTTAACCACGTTCTTGTCCGGCCGATGCGATATCCGGTCTGTCCCGGACGATGCAGATTGGCAGAATCCGTGTCCGTCAACCGCAGGCAGCCCAAGTGACAGTTCGCACGAAGGCGAGGTTTCGTGTTTTCCACGGGCCCATAAATATCGGCGGCTTGGGTCGTCGCCTTGCCGATTGGCAGCGCGAACACGGAATGGTGGCAGACGCATGGTCGTTTCACGACGCGCCCATCGTGCAGCAATCCCATATTGAGATCCGCCTCTCCGAACACGGGAGGCTGACTCGCATGTTCTTGAGGCTCGCGCTGCTGGCTCTGGCGCTCTTACGATATGAAGTCTTCCACCTTTACTTTGGTCAATCTCTATTGCCGATCAACCTGGACCTTCCAATCCTGAGGTTGTTTCGCAAGAAAGTGCTGATGACGTATTGCGGAAGCGACATTAGGCTGATTGAGATCGAGGCGACGCGCAATCCGTACTGGCGTCTGCTCCGAATCGGCTTGGACAGTCCGAGGTTCGACAAGTTGAAGAAGTGGCGGATGAGGTGGCATCGCCTGTGGGTCGACCGCGTCTTTGCGCCGAGAAATCTGCATGCCTATGCGCGGGTGGTGTTTCCCGAGTCGATGATCGAGAAAGACATGTGGCTTCACAATGTTCTCGACATGAATGCGTACCGGCCGCTCACTTACAGCACCAAGGATCGGCCCCTGCTGGTGCATGCGCCCAGCGAGCCGGGCATCAAGGGCACCGAATATGTGCGGACTGCGGTTGAAAAACTGCGCGAACGCGGTTTGCATTTCGACTTTCAGCTGCTTCAGGGACGGCCGCACGAGGAAGTACAGCGCATTCTCCGCGACCATGCCGACATCGTCTTGGACCAGTTTCTCCTGGGCGGTTTCGGATTGCTTGCCGTCGAGAGCATGTATTACGGCAAGCCGGTCGTCGGCTATCTGATCGAAAGCGTAAGGGCCGAATATTTTCCCGACTGTCCGATCGTGAATGCGTCAATCGACGATCTGGCGGAGAAGCTGGCCTGGTTGATCGAACGCCCCGAGGAACGCGTACGCCTCGGCCGGGAGGGCCGCGCGTTTGTCGAGCGCCATCTGGACAGGGGTCGGGTAGGTGGCCAACTGCTGGACTTGTACGCCTGACCCTGATGGCCGCGCGCAGCTGGAAAAGCAGCTCGGCTGCAGGCACCACATCCGGGTCAAACAGGACTGGGCCAGACATCATGCCGAATCGCGAATTGTCTGTGCACACCTTCCTCTCGGAAGGAGCTGTTTACGCGTTCTCCAATGTCCTTGCACGCGGACTCGGCCTGATCCTCCTGCCGGTTCTGGCACGGTACCTTTCTCCGGCGGACTACGGCGCGATCGAACTCGTGGCGGCGGCATACGCCCTCCTCAATCTCCTGCTTCCTCTGGAAGTCACGCAGGGCATGGCCCGGCTGCAAGTCGAGGAGAAGGACGACAGAGGGAAGGCAGCCTTAGCCTCTACCGCGTTCTGGTTTACAGGGGCCACATTCGGTGCTCTGGTGTTTGTAGCATGGCTCGTGCCAGATCTTGCGTCAGCGGCCCTATTCGGTACGCGCGGCGAAGCACTGCTGGCGGAAGTCGTTACCCTCTTCATGCTGCAAAGTGCGCTTCTATATGTTGTGCAGAATCAGCTGCGCTGGAACTTGCAGAGCCGGACTTACGCGATCACGAATCTTGCGTTCGTGCTGGTGACCGCATCCCTTACCGTAGGCTTCGTCGCGATTTGGGAGATCGGCATCCTAGGTTATTTCCTGGCCGCACTTGCCGGCAGCACATTCGCACTTGCACTCGGTCTCTTTCTGGTCGAGCCGCGAGTGGTGTTCCGCGCCGCATTCGATGCGAACAGGCTGCGAAGCATGCTGAGCTTCTCCGCGCCCTTGGTCTTCTCAGGCCTTGCAGTCTATCTGACTGCTTATGCCGATCGGTGGATCGTTCGCTTCTGGCTCGACCTGGACAGTCTGGGCTTCTATGGTGTCGCGTTCCGGATCGCCAGCGTGGTAGGCGTCGTCGTGACGTCCTTGCTCATGGCCGTGACGCCCCTTGTCTACCAGCGCCACGAGGACGCGCGGACACCTGAGGTGCTGCGCCGGCTGCTGGTTTATCTGCTCGCGGCATTCTTGCCCGCAGTGGGACTGTTGGCGGCTCTTGCCGAGCCACTGGTACAGTTGCTCGCCGGCGAGCGTTTTCGGGGGGCCGCCCCG
>DATBLP010000097.1:0-6986 GCA_036555245.1 Burkholderiales bacterium | reverse complement strand
GTTTGACGAGCGCGCGAAGGCCGAGCACATGTCTTATCTCTTCAGGACCGAGCACTACGAGATGGTGCTCAAGGCCGGCGACATGGAGCGCGTCATGCCGCGGCTCGCCTGGCACATGGAGGAACCGAGGGTCGGGCAGAGTTACCCGAACTTTTACATCGCGCAACTGGCGAGCAAGTTCGTAAAAGTCGTGCTCGCGGGGACCGGAGGGGATGAGCTGTTCGGCGGCTATCCCTGGCGCTATTACCGCGCCGTCGTGAACGACAACTTTCGGGACTACGTCGACAAATACTACTCGTTCTGGCAGCGATTGCTGCCGAATCGCACCCTACGCGAGGTATTCAAGCCCATCTGGAAGGATGTCGCACATGTGTGGACGCGGGACATCTTCGAAGGCGTGTTTCGGGAGCACGCATCGAAGCTAACCCGCCCCGAGGATTACGTCAATCATTCGCTTTACTTCGAGGCCAAGACCTTCCTGCACGGCCTGCTGGTGGTCGAGGACAAGCTCTCGATGGCACATGGACTGGAGTCGCGCGTGCCCTTTCTTGACAACGACCTCGTGGACTTTGCGATGCGTGTGCCGGCGCGCCTGAAGCTCGGGAACCTCGCCGAAGTGGTGCGAATCAATGAGAATGAGTCCGGCAAAAAAGTCGAGCGCTACTACAGCCGCACTCGCGACGGCAAGCTCCTGCTTCGAAACGTCATGCAACGGTATATCCCCGCCGACGTGACCGAACGCGAAAAACAGGGATTTTCCGCACCGGACGCCTCCTGGTTTCGCGGCGACAGCATCGAGTATGTGAAACGCACGCTGCTCGACGGTAGCGCACGGATCTACGCCTATCTGGACCGCGACGCGGTGCGCCCGCTCATAGACGACCACGTATCGGGGCACGCCAATCGGCGGCTTCTTATCTGGTCGCTGCTTTCAGTGGAAGAATGGTGCCGGAAGTTCTCAATTTGAATCGCTGTCGGCGCCTGGCGGCGGAAACGATTAGGGCGCTCGACCTCGATCTCTCTGGGCTTGCCGTATTGACCGAGGCTGCGACCGGCAACTTCGCGCTTACCGCCTCGCTTGCCGCGCTCGCCGGCGCAAGCCGCGTGCTCGTCATCGCGAAAGACAGCCGACACGGCGCAGCCAAGGAGGCAGTTGCACAAACACTGGCAATCGCTCGGCAATGGAATTGTGCAGACAAGGTGGAAACGCTCGCCGGCCGGGATTCGCCGCAGGTGTCCGAAGCGGATATCGTCACCAACCTTGGCGCGGTCCGGCCCCTGGACGACGGGTTGCTCGCGAGGCTCAAGGCGACCGCGGTGATTCCGCTGATGTTCGAGACCTGGGAGTATCGGCGGGAGGATCTCGATCTCGACGCCTGCCGCCGGCGCGGCATCGCGGTGCTCGGCACGAACGAACGTCATCCCGGCGTGGAGGTGTTGTCTTATCTCGGGCCGCTTGCCGTGCGCCTCGTGCTGGAGGCCGGCGTGGAGATTTTCCGCTCCCGCATCGCAGTGCTCGGTTCAGGCATTTTCGCGGAGGTCGCGGCTTGCGCTCTTCGCGCACTCGGCGCTGAGGTGGACGGACTTCCTGTCGCCGAAGACGGGAGCTTCGATGCACAAAGGGCGGCGCAGGTGCTGCCGAAGACCGATGCACTGCTGGTTGCCGAACACCGCTCAAGGAAGCAGCTACTCGGTGCGTCGTCCTTCTTGGACGGCAAGCAACTGATCGAGCTCAATCCAGGTCTGGCGATCGTTCACATCTCGGGAAACGTCGATCAGGCCGACCTCGCCGCCGCGGGCGTGCGGGTACACCCGGAAGTCCTGGCGCCTCCCGGATACATGACCGTGACCACCGCATACGTCGGACCTGCGCCCGTGATCCGGCTGCACGCGGCGGGATTGAAGGTCGGAGAGATCATGGTGCGGCTCCGCCTGCAGAGGCTGTCCCCCGCACAGGCTGAACGGAAGGCGCTCGACCATCCCCTGTGTCAGGGATTTGCTCAAAATGCCCATGTTTGACCTGAAGAGCTTCTTTGCGGCGCACGAGATCGTCGACGGCGGTCGCTTTGAACGCCTCTCGGGAGTCGACACCAGGAACCCGGCTTCCCTCGCATTCGTCGAAAACGAAACGTATCTTGAACGTGCCCTTGCCAATCCGAATGTCAGCGCCCTGATCCTTACCCAGGCACTCTACGAAGAGCACAGGCGGCAACTCGTGAAGCCCGCCGTCGTGGTTGCCCATCCGAGGTTCAGGTTCTGGACGCTGCACAACCATTTGGTCGAGAACGGGCTCCTCGGATTGGTGCTCGAGCCTCGCAGAGGAACCGGCTGCTCGATACACCACTCGGCAGTGATCGCGGACAAGGTTTCCATCGGTGACTGCGTCACCGTCGGCGCGAACGCGGTGATCGAGGAGGGCAGCGTGATCGAGGAAGGGGCGGTCGTCGCGTCAGGCGCAGTGATCGGAGCCGAGGGAATGCAGGCCGCGAACCACCCCGCGGGCACCCGGTTGTTCGTGAGGCACGCGGGCGGCGTGAAGCTCGGGCGCGGCGTGCACGTTCTTTCCAACTCTATCGTGTCGAAGGCCGTCGATCCCGCGTACACGGAAATCGGCGATGACACCGTCGTGAGCCTGTTGGTCAGCGTGGGCCACAACACCACAATCGGCAGGCGCTGCAGCATCGCGGGAAACGTCCTGATCGGCGGCAGTGTGACGGTCGGGGACGACGTCTGGATCGGCCCATCGGTCGCGATCAAAGACGGTCTCACGATCGGGGCCGGCGCGAGACTGATCATGGGCGCGGTGGTCATACAGGACGTCGGCAAGGGGGAGTCCGTTTCCGGCAATTTCGCCTTGCCCCACCTCACGAACCTACAGAGCTACCTGAAGGCGCGTCTATGAGCGAGCCAGCGATACTCGAGTTACCCTACCTCGGGGAGCGCAATTACATCCAGGGCGCAACTCTTTTCGAGGCGCTGGCTGGGGACTGTAGGAACGGGCGCAACATAAGTATGCGCATATCCCGCCTAATCGAGAGCAACCGCGTGGCCCGAGAAGATTTCGACCCTGAAAAAGGTGACTCAATGGGGTTCTATGCCACCCTGCTTTGGAATGAAGGAGAACTAAAAAAGGGGATAGGCATCAACCCTGCTGCGCCTTCGCCGATCCCCTCGCGCACGCCATATGACGAGGCGGTGATTGTGAGTCGGGCAACTTTTCACGGCGCGACAGTCAGCACCACCTATCAGGGAAATAACTCCGTGGTGAGGACTATCGTCGCTCTAAACAAGGCTCTCCTCATTCGGCTGCTCTCTCCGACCGCTCCCGGACAGTGGCTTTTTGTCCGGCTCGACCTCAACCGATATGTCGAGTTGTTTCGCGAGCTACGCATTGTGCATCGCGCGAGCGTGGGTCTGGCAGCGGTGTCTTCGACAATCGAGATCGACGGCAAAACCGTGGGGTCATTGGTGTTTTCATGGTGGAAGAAGTGAGGCGCGGGGTCGGGATCGTAGCCGTCTCGGCGTACGTGCCCGAGGGTCGGCTCGACCTGCTCGAGGCGGCCGAGCGCTACGGCACGAACGAGGAATTCATACGCTCGAAGACCGGCTACCCGCGCGTCGCGCGCAAGACAGCGGGCGAGGAGACGAGCGATATGGCCGAGCGGGCCGTACGCGAGGTGCTCGATGGGCGGCCCGGACTGGCGCAACGCCTAGGGCTGCTGATAGTCGTCACGCAGAATCCCGACGGCTACGGACTGCCTCACGTATCCGCGATCGTACATGGGAAACTGGGTCTGCCCGATCAAGTCGCCGCCTTTGACGTTTCGCTTGGCTGTTCGGGGTGGGTCTACGGCCTGAGCGTCGCCAAGTCGTTCATGGAAGCCAATGGCATCGAGTACGGCCTGCTGGTGACCGCCGACCCGTACTCCAAGGTGCTCGACGCAGAGGACCGGAACACGATGCTGCTGTTCGGCGATGCGGCCGCCGCGACGCTCCTGGGACGAGACGATCCGCGCTGGTCCATCGGTAAATTTGTGTTCGGAACCAGCGGCACGCAGTGGCAGGATCTGCACGTGGACGAGGACAGAAAGCTCCGCATGAACGGCCGCGGCATCTTCACGTTTTCAGCCATGCGTGTCCCCGAGTGCCTGCGGCAGACGTTGGACGCAAACGGCCTGTCCATCGATGAAGTAGACCGATTGCTCCTGCATCAGGGCAGCCGTTACATCGTCGAGACGATCGGGGAGCGCGCGAAGGCGCCGGAGAAGACGGTCTTCAGCAAGAACGACATCGGCAACACCGTGTCCTCGTCCATACCGCTCCTGCTGGCGCAGGGCGTCTGCGACGCCGACCGCACAGTGCTGGCAGCAGGGTTTGGGGTGGGACTGTCCTGGGCCGCCACCGTATTGAGAACAACGCGACCGGGGATGACAGGAAATCTATGCTGACCGAAGCCGACGTGCGCAAGGCGCTCAAGGAAACGATCAAATCGGACAAAGTCGAATCGTGGAGTGTGGACTATAACTTCCGCAAGGCAGGAGCCCTCGACAGCCTGGACCACGTGACTTTCCTGCTGCGCCTGAACGAGAACCACGGGATGCAGGTGCCGGACCACGACGTCGACAAGCTGACGAGCATCCAGGCGGTGCTCGCCTACGCCGCTGCGCGGGGGTTGTGAGACACCGCGTGAGACCCCGACCAGGCGGTGAGCGTGTTCTACATGAAAATGACTGATCCGTCCCTAGGCGAGCGTGAGATCGGCATGTTGTGCACCGCGGAGATTTGCGGGATAGCCATACGCGGGCGTATACCTGCGCGAGGCAGGCGATGCCTAGCGTCGAAGTCCGGCACCGGGTTTCCTGCGTGAGGTTTCGCATCTTCCACGGCCCGGTGAACATCGGCGGCTTAGGTCGTCGTCTTGCCGATTGGCAGCGTGAGCAGGGAGTGGTGGCAGACGCATGGTCATTTCATGATGCGCCCATCGTGCAACAATCCCATATCGAAATCCGCCTCTTCGAGCACAGTCAGCTGACTCGCATGTTCCTGAGGCTTGCGCTGCTGGCCCTGACGCTCTTTCGATATAACATCTTCCACCTTTACTTTGGCCAATCACTCCTGCCATTCAATCTAGACCTTCCGATCCTTAAGCTGTTTCGCAAGAAGGTGCTGATGACGTACTGTGGAAGCGATATCAGGCTTATTGAAATCGAGGCGACGCGCAACCCGTACTGGCGTCTGCTCCGAATCGGCTTGGACAGTCCGAGGTTCGACAAGCTGAAGAAGTGGCGGATGAGGTGGCATCGCCTGTGGGTCGACCGCGTGTTCGCCCCGAGGAACCTGCATGCTTTTGCGCGGGCGGTGTTCTCCGAGTCGATGATCGAAAAAGACATGTGGCCTCACAATGTCCTCGACATGACCGCGTACCGCCCAACCTCTTTCAGCACCAAGGATCGGCCGCTACTGGTACATGCGCCCAGCGAACGGGGCATTAAGGGCACCGAATACGTACTGGCTGCGATCGAGAAACTGCGAGAACGCGGATTGCGTTTCGACTTTCAATTGCTTGAGGGACGACCGCACGCGGAAGTGCAGCGCATTCTCCGCGAACACGCCGACATCGTCCTCGACCAGTTTCTCCTGGGCGGTTTCGGTTTGCTGGCCGTCGAAGGTATGTATTACGGCAAGCCGGTGGTCGGCTATCTGATCGAAAGCGTAAAGGCCGAACATTTCCCCGACTGTCCGATCGTAAACGCTTCAATCGACGACTTGGCGGAGAAACTGACGTGGCTGATCGAACACCCCGAGGAACGCGTACGCCTTGGCCGCGAAGGCCGGGCATTTGTCGAGCGCCATCTGGATAGGGATCGGGTAGGACGACGGCTGCTGGAATTGTATGCCCGACCCTAATGGCCGCGCGCGGCTGGAAAAGCAGCTCAGCTGCAAGCACCACATCCGGGGCAAACAGGACTGGGCCAGACATCATGCCGAATCGCGAACTGTCCGTGCGCGCCTTCCTCTCGGAAGGCGCTGTTTACGCGTTCTCCAATGTCCTTGCACGCGGACTCGGCTTGATCCTCCTGCCAGTTCTGGCACGGTACCTTTCTCCGGCGGACTACGGCGCGATCGAACTCGTGGCGGCGACATACGCCCTCCTCAATCTCCTGCTTCCTCTGGAAGTCACGCAGGGCATGGCCCGGTTGCAAGTCGAGGAGAAGGACGACAGAGGGAAGGCAGCCTTAGCGTCTACCGCGCTCTGGTTTACTGGGGCCACATTCGGTGCTCTGGTGTTTGTGGCATGGCTCGTGCCAGATCTTGCGTCAGCGGCCCTATTCGGTACGCGCGGCGAAGCACTGCTGGCGGAAGTCGTTACCCTCTTCATGCTGCAAAGTGCGCTTCTATATGTCGTGCAGAATCAGCTGCGCTGGAACTTGCAGACCCGGACTTACGCGATCACGAATCTTGCGTTCGTGCTGGTGACCGCGTCCCTTACCGTAACCTTCGTCGCGATCTGGGAGATCGGCATCCTGGGTTATTTCGTGGCCGCACTTGCCGGCAGCACATTCGCACTTGCACTCGGTCTCTTTCTGGTCGAGCCGCGAGTGCTGTTCCGCGCCGCATTCGATGCGAACAGGCTGCGAAGCATGCTGAGCTTCTCCGCGCCCTTGGTCCTCTCAGGCCTTGCAGTCTATCTGACTGCTTATGCCGATCGGTGGATCGTTCGCTTCTGGCTCGACCTGGACAGTCTGGGCTTCTATGGTGTCGCGTTCCGGATCGCCAGCGTGGCAGGCGTCGTCGTAACGTCCTTGCTCATGGCCGTGACGCCTCTTGTCTACCAGCGCCACGAAGACGCGCGGACACCTGAGGTGCTGCGCCGGCTGCTGGTTTATCTGCTCGCGGCATTCTTGCCCGCAGTGGGACTGTTGGCGGCTCTTGCCGAGCCACTGGTACAGTTGCTCGCCGGCGAGCGTTTTCGGGGGGCCGCCCCG
>DATBLP010000042.1:0-4309 GCA_036555245.1 Burkholderiales bacterium | reverse complement strand
TGGATGTGATGCCCGAGCTCCTGAAACTGGCGCAACTTGTTGATGATCACCGTGTGGCCGAGGTGCAGATCCGGGGCGGTCGGGTCCATGCCGAGCTTGACGCGCAGCGGCCGCCCGGTCTTGATCTTGTCTCGCAACTCTGCCTCGACGATAAGCTCGTGGCAGCCGCGCTTGATGACTTTCAGTTGCCTGTCGATGTCGCTCATGGAAGCGCTGATGGTCGGCCCCGCGGTTATTTGCTAAACTTTTTGTCTCGGGGACGGAGGATATGCCCAACGACGAGGGTCAGATTGTAGCGCGCTCTGCGGGGTGGCGCCCGCGCTGGATAGCGGTTGCCGTAGCCGCACCCCTTTTCGGCGTGATGGCCGCGTTCGGCACGGTTCAGAATGCATCCGCGCCGGTCCCGCTGCAGACTGTGATAGAGGCGCTGGACCTCCCGACTGCGGTCCTCGGCGACGAGGAGCCGATCAACTATTTCCAGGAGGATCGGTTTCAGCGCAGCAACACTCTCCCGGTCCTGCTGGATCGGCTCGGTGCAACCGGGGAACAAAGCGCCGCTTTCATGCGCTCGTCCCAGGTTGCGCGTTCACTGCGCCTGCTGCAGCCGGGGTCGGCAGTAGAGGCGAAAGTCGGCGAGGACGGTACGCTCCGCTCATTGTGGTTCCTTACGGGCGGCGACACGCTCGTGTCGATAGACCGGCTGGGAGAGGGCTTTGGCGCAACGCGACAGCAGGTCGTACCAGTGCGCGAGATCGAAATGAAATCCGGCGCGATCGCAAGCTCGCTTTTCGCGGCAACCGACGCGGCGGGGATTCCGGATAGCGTGGCGATCCAGCTCGCCGACATCTTTGCGGGCGACGTCGACTTCAACCGGGATCTGCGCCGCGGCGACCGTTTTGCCGTGGTGTTCGAAGCCTTCCACTACGGCGGCCGCACCATTCGCGCGGGTCGCGTGCTCGCCGCGGAGTTCGCCAGCCAGAAGAAGACCTATCGAGCGGTATGGTTCCAGGACCCATGGGGAAAGGGCGGCTATTACACCCCGGACGGCAGGAACTTGCGAAAAGCATTTCTGCGTTCGCCGATCGAATTCTCGCGCATTACCTCGAGATTCGGCGTCCGCCGCCACCCGATCTTTCAGCAATGGCGCGCCCATCGGGGGGTGGACTATGGGGCGCCGGTCGGCACGAAGGTAAGGGCGACCGGGGACGGCGTCGTAGAGTTCGCGGGCCGCCGGAGCGGGTATGGAAACGTCCTCGTGCTCGGCCATCGCGGAGGGTATCGCACCTACTATGCGCACCTGAGCGGCTTCGCGCGGGGACTCAGGGGCGGAACTCGGGTCGCCCAGGGAGATGTCGTCGGCTACGTCGGGCAAACCGGCTGGGCCACCGGACCCCACCTGCACTACGAATTCCATGTCCACGGTCAGTATCGCAATCCGCTGACGATCACCTTTCCGGCGGCGAAGCCGATCGCGCCGGACGAACTGGCTGCATTCAATCGCGCCGCCGAACCGCTGGTAGCGCGCCTGGACCTTCTGCAAGACAGCAACCTCGCGCTGCTCGAGTGAGCCGTTTCGCAAGTACGGCGTCTCAGGAGATCTACATCGGCCTGATGTCGGGCACCAGTCTCGACGGTGTCGACTCCGTTCTGGTTCGGCTGGACAGCCGCCGCCCCATTCCGCTAGCCACCGCGTTCCTTCCCTACCCGAAGCATCTCAAGGCGAAGCTGCTCGCCTTGCACGAGCCTTTTAGGGACGAACTCGACGCTGCGGCTCTCGTCGGAATAGAACTCTCCCGGCATTACACGCGGGCGGTCGAGATGGTATTGAAAAAATCCGGAGTTCCCGCGGGAGCGGTTCGCGCCATCGCTTGCCACGGACAAACCATACGGCATCGACCGCGCTCGGGCTACACGCTGCAGCTCGGCAATCCCGCGTGGCTCGCCGAGCGCACGGGCATCACCGTGGTCGCCGACTTCCGCAGTCGCGATATCGCGGCGGGCGGACAGGGCGCGCCGCTCGTGCCGGCCTTTCATGCAGCCTGCTTCAGGGACTCACGCCGCCATCGGGTAATCGTCAACCTCGGGGGGATCGCAAATGTGACCGACCTCCCTGTCAGGCGGTCCGTGACCGGATTCGACACGGGGCCGGGCAACGTGCTGCTCGACGCGTGGGCCAGGGAGCGATTCGGCCGCGATTTCGACCGGCGCGGGGAACTTGCCTCGCGCGGCAAACCGGTCGCCACCCTGCTCAAAGCGATGCTCGCCGACCCCTATTTCCGTCGCCCGCCGCCGAAGAGCACCGGGCGCGACCGCTTCAACCTGGCATGGCTGCGAGCGCGCCGTGCAGGACGCCACGATCCCAAGGACGTGCAGGCAACGCTGGCGGAACTGACCGCGCGCACCCTGTCCGGCGCAATTGCCAGGTTCTGCCCGGGCGCGAAAGAGGCGTATCTATGCGGAGGCGGCGTGCACAACGCGGATCTCGTGAGTCGCATTGCACGAATGCTTCCCGCGGTCCGCATCGCCTCGACCGAGGAGCTCGGAATACATCCCGACTGGGTGGAGGCCACGGCATTTGCATGGCTTGCACAACGCGCGCTGAGGCGCGAGACCGGCAGCCTGCCTGCCGTGACCGGAGCGAGAGGGGCGCGGGTGCTGGGTGCGATTTACCCGGCGTGATTGGCAAACAGAATTCGCAAACAAGAACGGGGCCCGCAGGCCCCGTTTCGCCGGGTGTATGGCCTTAAGCCGAGAATGACGACCCGCAGCCGCAGGTACTGGTCGCGTTGGGATTCTTGATCACGAACTGGGCGCCCTCGAGGCCTTCGGTATAGTCGATTTCGGCACCAGCGAGATACTGATAGCTCATCGGATCAATAAGCAACATGACACCGTTCTTCTCCATCACCGTGTCGTCGTCGTTCTTCACCTCATCGAAGGTGAAGCCGTACTGAAACCCCGAGCATCCGCCGCCGGTCACGAACACGCGAAGTTTCAGCTCTGCGTTCCCTTCCTCCTCAATGAGCTGCCTGACTTTGCCGGCAGCGCTGTCGGTGAAGACGAGGGGCGCGGGCATTTCGGTCATTGCGTTCATGGTCTCAACTCCTGTAACGAACCGCCTGCCTTTCCAACAAGGCGGGGCGGGATCAAGTTCAATTCTATACCCGATCGGGCTCGCCCGCGGCTAAACCGCCGGCTTGCTCGCCGCGAGCTTCAGTTCAACCGTTTTCGCCTCGCTCGAACGATGCACCAGGTGCCCGTCCACGACCGCCCCCAGGTGCATTTCCAGGGTGCTGTAGTGAACGTCTCCTTTGACACGCGAGCGCGACTGGAGTTCGAGGAATTCAGCCGCATACACCGGTCCGCTGATCTCGCCATTCACCACCAAGTGCGATACTCTGATTTCGCCTTCGATTCGAGCCTGCTCGCTCACCACCAGGGTCGAAGGCTGGTCGGTTACCGCGGTCACGTTGCCGACGACTTCCCCGTCGACCCGAAGGCCTCCAGCGAAGGTCACGTTGCCCTCGATTCTCGTGCCTACGCCAATGAGGCTGTCGATGCGATTCTGCGGTTTGCTCGGCTGCTTGCGAAACATGGGCGATTCCCTTCCGTCAAGAAAGGTTAACGTTCTGGCTGGCGCGGGCTTCGCCGGATCCGCTCTCCAGTATGCGCGCCTGTACGGTTCGCACCTGGGCGCTCGCCGGTACCCGGAATATTCCCTCGACGCGACGAAAATACTTGAAGTTCAGCTTGAAGGCCGCGTTCCCAGCCTCTGATGCTTCAGGAATTATTATTGTAGCATCCCTCCCATCCTGCTGCAGCTCCACGACCAGCTGCAGCGACCCGTGAAATTCCCGGTCGAGCTTCCCGCCTTGCAGAACTAGCAGGCGGTAGCGGTATTCGCCGGGAAGCACGTCGCGCTCGACCTTGAAGCGGTGAATGCTGACCTTGTCGCCGCGCCGCTCGGTCGGGGCGAGATTCTCGAAGAACGCGAGATCTTCCTTGAGCCGATTGTTCTCTTCCTCGAGGTTCTTCACCTGCGCGGCAAGCTGTACCTGCGCGGTCTGCTCGATCTTGAGGCGCGACTCGCTTGCATCGGCTATTGCGCGCAGACGCGCCGCCTCAGCTTCCAGGTGGCTCATCGAATCGCGCAGCTTCGCGTAATCGCTCTCGAGCTCGCCGCGATCGAATCCGGCAAATCGCCTGCCCGTATCGTACATCCACGCCGCCAACGCGAGCGACAGGGAAAGAAACACCAGCATTCCGAGCCAGCGCCAATACCACGCAATATGGGTTCTCACCGTCATCT
>DATBLP010000111.1:0-5575 GCA_036555245.1 Burkholderiales bacterium | reverse complement strand
CATTGATCCGGTCGCGCAGCCGCGGGAGCGCCTCGACGAGCTGGCGCACCGGGCTCATGCGCCCCAGTCCGACGAGCCCGATCGTTACCGCCGCTGCGCCGATGCGGTACTCGCCGCTGTCCGGGTCCTGGCTGACGAGCCCCGCGCTTCGCAAGCTTGCCAGATACCGGTGGACTTTTGCGCGCGGCATCGCAGCAGCGATTGCGAGCCGCTTGAGCGGCAAAGCCCCGCCTTCGGCGGCGAGCGTCTTCAGAATTTTCGCCGCCACCGCAACAGACTGTACCAACGCGCGGTCTTGCTTTTCGGCGGCTGGAGCAGCGCGCTCGTCCGACGACGAGCTGTTCGCCTCCGCGGTGCTTCCGATCGTTCGATCCATCACGTGTGCTTGACGCTCCTCCGTCTCGCATTAGGATACACGTCTCGCATTTCGGAACAAGGCGCTCGCCCGCGTGCCGGCGAGGCGAAACGTGAGGAGGCGTCCATGGCAACAAACTTGAAGCGCGTGAAGGTTGCCCCCAAGGGCATGGGCCTCAACGACTTCGTCGCGAAGCGGGAAGGCTTCTTCGAGGCGGAAGGCATCGACGTCGAGTTCGATTGGAAGATCTTCCGCGGCACGCAGTCGAGCTGGAAGGGCATTGAGTATTTCCAGCGGCCGCAGGACAAGCCGTATACGGAAAGCAAGGAGGACGTGATCCAGGGCGCATGCGTCTGGGGCACGATCTGCAATGCGAGCGCCGGCATGGGCCGCGTCGTGGCGCAGGCGTACGGAGATTCACCCTGGGCGATCTACGTCCGCCCGGATTCGAAGATCCGCGAGCCGGAAGATCTCGCCGACGTGCCGGTGTCGGTCGGGCTGCGCGCCGGCAGCCATTTCAACGTACCGTATCGGCTGGAAAAATATCTGCCGCTCGAGCGTATCAAGATCGTGAATACGGGCGGCTTTGGTGCGCGTCTGAAGGCGCTGCTCGACGGCGAAGTGGAGGCGGCCAGTTTGCTCCCCCCGCAGATCGATATGGCCGACCAGATCGGCCTGCGTTGCATTATCGCCGATCGTTTCAAGACGCTTTGGTGGTCGCCGGCGAACGCCGCCCCTGATGTCGTGCGCGGCTACCTCAACGCTCTTCAGCGCGCCGAGGACGCGCTCGAGGCGGACCTCCCGAAGTATCTGCCGCTCTGGAAAATTTCCGTACCGGCGGAATTCGACGACTATCATCCTTGGGAATTTTCGAGGTTCAGCCGCGGTGAGAAGTTCGTCTATCAGCCGCTTCCGCGCGATGAGTTCGACGACACGCTTGCGCAAGTGGAGCGTTGGGGGCTCGACCAGCACCTCAAGGAGCGCGAGTTCGAAAGGCTTGTTCAGCCGCTCGCATCGTAACTCCCGCTAAAAACGCGAAGCCGCGGACGCTCGGTCCGTGGCCTCACATCTTGTCGCATGCTCAGCGCCGCTGAAACGTGAGCTCGGGATTGATCAGGCAGACGTCGCCCAGGCTGGCCTTGGATGCCATGCACTGCTCCATAGTGGCGAAGCGACAAAGCAGCGGATGTGATCCGCTCGCGTCGCGCACTTCGAGGCAGTAGCGCTGATTGGCGGGTACCGGCGTCTGCGCATTTGCGACGACCGCGAGCAGGGCGCCGGTCGCGGCGGCGGTGACGATGAGCAAAGTTTTCATGCGATTCTCCGGGACGGTTAGGTTACAGGTCTCGTGATACGAACCCCTCGGAATGCCGAATGTTCGTTCGGCCGATTCCGTAAGAACTCACCCACGAAACCTTTGCGATGATGAATACGTTGGACGCCACGCCGCGGTTGCGGGCTGTGGCACTAAATTCACCGCCGCGACCAAGGACCCTACCGGAAATGGAGTGAATGGATGAGTTGGCTCCCCGGGCCGGATTCGAACCAGCGACCAACCGGTTAACAGCCGGTTGCTCTACCACTGAGCTACCGGGGAACAGGGCAAACCCTGGAGGGCACGCATATAGACGCCGCTCATCGCCTTGCCAAGCTCGCACGATCGGAACGACGGTCGGCGGGCGACGCCGCATGAGTCAGAAAACAAGGCCTAAAGAGAAACTGACCCGGGCCTCGCCCTAACCGATGAGCTTCAAGAGAAAAGGTTTCAAGGATCGAGGGTTCTCCCAACCCGGAAACCGGTGCCGTACTCAAAGATCCGAACGGCCGGCCGGATCCTGATCCTGTAGGCGGACCGGAGGCTCTGTGGCCTGTCGTTCCAGGAGCCACCGCGCAGCACGCGGGACGGTTCCGCGCACGATGCCGTCCACGCCGATCCATCGATCGGCGCACCCACATAGCTGCCGTGCCAGCAGTCCTCGACCCACTCCCAGATATTGCCGTGCATGTCATGAAGGCCGAATGGATTTGCCGGGAATTGGCCGACCGGCGCCGTGTTCTCCCACTGATCCCTGCCTTCCTTGTGACCGCCGCAGCATTGATCCTTGCCATAGTTTGCGTGGTCGTGGCTCGCCTTGTCACCCCACCAATAGCGTCCGCTCGGCGTCGACGCACTCGTCACGCCGCGCGCCGCATATTCCCATTGCGCTTCCGTCAGCAGCCGGTACGTCTTGCCGGTCTTACGGGAGAGCCACGGCAGGTACTCCGAGGTAATGTCGTCCCACGAAGCGTTGATCACCGGCCGCCGGCCGCGTCCCCAGCCCTGATCATCTGGCCGGTGCTTGCAGCCCTCGTCGGTTACGCAAGCGTCCCACTCCGAGAACGTCACCTCGAACTTGCCAACGGCAAAGGGTCGCGCGATCGTCACCTGGCGCTGCGGGCCCTCTCTGTCGTCTAGCCGTCCTTCCTCGTCCGGCGGCGACCCCATCGTAAAGCTGCCCGCCGGCACGACCACCATCTCCGGGCAATCGGGGCAGTCGCGGAAGCTCTTGATCTCGAATTTCTGCTGCGCAGAGGTCGACAGTATCGATAGTCCCGTCACGCCAAGCGACAGCGCTACACACCGGAAGGCGGAAGTTGGAGGCTTCATAGCGCGGAATCTCAAGGGATTCTGCGATACGAGTCAAAGGTAATGAGAACTCGCCAAGCGTTTCTGCTGACGAGCCTTTTATAGTGAAACAAAATTATCGCGGACCTGAAACGAGGCTCCGGTCTAGTGGCCGGGCTTCCTGTTGTTCAAGAAGAACCCCGCCTCGTTGGCAGAGGCGGGGCCCAGCGCACCGGTTGGCTTTGGGGGCTGGGGTTTTTCCGAGGCCAGCCGGCCCGCTGGCGTATTCGTGTTGTCCGATTCGTTCCGACGTGCGGTCGCGGAGCGGCTAAAATGCGATCAAAGCAACAATCCACAAGACCGACGGGCGCCGACGGCCGTTAGGCTGCTCGCCCCATGAGATCATTCGCGAGCAGCTTCCCACCAACGCGCCACAGGCGTCGCCCATTGCGCCATGACGTGGACACTTGGCGCACCAGGACAATCTCCCGGCAGCACTCGCGGAGCAAGGTCTTCTTGCGGTACTGGCCGCGACGTTCGCCGCGTCGGCAAGCGAGACGCACCATTTCGAGTGGGTAGGCGGAGTGGGGACGCGAGCCGATCATGGATTCGGGTGAATAGCGAATCCGAGGCCGATCACCGAGAACCTTCCTTGCGCCACATCTTTGTCCTTAGCTTGACGGATTCCCGAAGTAGGCAGACGCGTAGGCGCCCCAACGCGCCGCTTTGGGACGATGCGCCGGGACTTGAACAGGGGCACCCCATAGGAGGGCACCATGTCCCACAAATCCGATATCCCAACTCTTGTACTCGTCGCGACCGGGGAGAAAGCGCCACCGTTCAAGTTCGTCAGCGACATGGAGGACGAAATCGGCGCGGTCGGCGGCTACGCGGCGACGCTCTTGCTGCTTGCTCAAACAGCGGACAGCGAGCCGCTGCAAAGTGCACTACGCCGCCTTTCAGGCGATCTCTACGAGCTGCAAGAGAAGCTGACCGCGCGCCACGATTCTCTCTTTCATGAATTGCACGGGGAGCAATTCCCGACCGCATGAATAGCGCGGCTGAAAATCGTCGCGCGAAACGCGAAGTCCCCGGCCAAGCACCGGGGCTTCTTATTTGCGCTGCACGAGTTTTGTAGAAGCAAAATCCGCTCCACACGCTGCGATATCGTCATCCGCGTGCTCCATGGTCTGTGACGATCCAGCCATCGAGCGCGGACCCTTCCGTGTGTACGAGGGCACCACCTAACTCTTGCCCGAAACACCCGGGCAACGCCGCAAGCGCGAAGCGCTCGATCTCGCGCCGGGGAAATTCTTTGGCGAGACGATCAACTGGCCGCTATGAAGACCAGCACTGCGTGCAAGTAGAGGCGATCACCTGATAATTTCGACCGGAGGCTCCGGTTTCACCCAGCGCTACAACAGCGGATGCCGGGACCCTGCCGGCGGCTCCTCAATCTTGCGGCGCTTCTGCCCGCCTCTTCCGCAGATATCGCACGGAAGGCGTACGTCGGGGCGGTATCCTATCAGCCACCCTTGTCTGGACGACAGACGTCAAAGCTCCCTACAAGACGTCGTCGAGCCTCGGCCTCGGTCATTTCTTTTTTCTTCACCGACATCGCCAGCGCGTCTGCGTACTCGACGAACGCATTACCGGTAGACGAGCACCCGCCGACGGCTTGGCAATACGCAGTGCGTTTCTGTTTCCCGCATTCGACTATCGCGGCGAATGCGGAGTCCTCCGCCAAACAAGCGTCGTAGTGCTCCCATACCGATGTTACGTTTACGGTGGCGCAGCTGCCCAAGAATAAGGCGGACAGCATTCCGCTTGTCGTCACCAGAAATCGCATCGCGGCCCCCAGAGACTCAAGTCTGGGGTTGAGACTATCCAATGAAGGCCACCCGTTTCGACGGCCTTCACGCGTGCATCCACAGCGAGACTTGGGCGTGTCGGGCGATCCGCGCTCCCCGCAAAAAGCAAGGCCCGCCCTGTCGGTCGGGCGGGAAAGGGCGGGGTCGCAGGCGCTTCGGCTCCTGGGGAGGGGTGAACGCTTGTGAACGGGGGTTATCCGAGGCGTCGCCAGCCCGCCAACCCGAAACCCAAAGATTGGAAGCTTGTTCCTGGCGCACGCGCGCGCGAATATCCCGGACCCCACGAACGGGAATTGACGGGGAGAAAGCACCAACCTGGTGTTTCACAAAGCCAGCACAGGAGCGTGCTTTCGAATCTGAATTTGGTGGGAGGATCGTTCAAGAAGCACACAAGGAATTCCACGCATCTCCAGGAGCAGCCCATGACCGACTGGCAAGGGATAGCCACTGCGCCAAAAGACGGTCAGAAGATTCGTGTCAGGCGCGAGAACAAGGAAGCAATCGTTCAATGGTCTCGCGCACTAAATGATTGGTCGCTCGGACGAGCGCAAAACGTGGAGCGGCCTGGCGTTCAAGAGTTGTTAACTTGGGAGCCTATCGAGTGGGCGCCGTTTGGCGAGACTGGCGATGACGTTGGATGAGCGTCTCCGGCCAACCTAGCTCGCCCTCCCGGGACCTCCGGACTTATTTCGTGCGCTGGAGGACGATCGCTTCGCTCTTGGCGACCCCAAAGGGGAAGCGACG
>DATBLP010000107.1:0-22787 GCA_036555245.1 Burkholderiales bacterium | reverse complement strand
TTGTCCTTCTGGCTCTTCTATCCGGCGTGATGCAGATCGCGCTTGGCCTTGCGCGCATGGGGGCGCTGCTGAACTTTCTCTCCCATCCGGTGCTGATGGGCTTCATCAATGCGGCGGCGATCGTCATTGGGCTGTCGCAGTTCGCCCCCCTGATCGGCATGTCGCTGCGAAACAGCAAGCATCTTCTCAGCGATATCGCGCACGTTCTCGCAAGCATGGATGAGATGCATGCCGTTTCCTTGCTGTTCGGCCTTGTCTCCCTGGCGCTCATGGTCGCCATGAGACGATTTGCCCCGAGGCTTCCGGGCGTGCTGATCGCGGTGGCCTTGGCGACCCTCGCCAGCAATTTCATCGGATTCGAGGCAATGGGAGGCCGCGTGGTGGGCAAGGTGCCGGAAGGGCTGCCGGCTTTGGGCGTACCGGCACTCGAGTGGACGCTGATTCCGAGCCTGATTCCGATGGCCTTCGTCATCGCTATGGTGAGCTTCGTGGAGGCCATGTCGAGCGGCAAGATCATTGCCATCAAGACGCGCACCCCCTGGGACGAGGACCAGGAGTTGATCGGCCAAGGACTTGCAAAAGTGGCGGCGGCCGTGAGCGGTACGATGCCGGTGAGCGGTTCGTTCTCGCGCTCGGCGCTCAACCTCGCCGCCGGAGCCAGAACGGGAGTATCGTCGATCGTCTCCGCCGGGGCGGTGCTGCTCACGATCCTGTTCTTCACTCCCCTCCTCTACCATCTCCCCCGGCCGACGCTTGCCGCCGTGATCATCTTGGCGGTTTTCAACCTGATCGATTTCAAGACATTCGCCGCGGCCTGGCGGGCGAGCCGGCACGACGGTATCGCGGCGGGAACGACCTTCGTTGTCACTTTGGCGCTGGCGCCGAACATTCAGTACGGAATCCTGACCGGGATCATCCTCTCGCTCGCCATGTTCCTGTTCCGCACCATGAAGCCCCGCATCGTGCTCCTCGGGCTGGACGAACAGGGACGCCTGCAGAACGCGGAAAAGTACAACCTGCCGCGATTCCACCCCAAGGTCACCGCGATCCGCTTCGACGGTCAGCTCTATTTCGCGAACGTAAGCTATTTCGAGCAATCCGTGGTCAATCTCGTCAGCAAGGATCCGAGTCTACGGTACCTCCTTGTGGATTCCCGGGGCATTAACGGGCTCGATGCGTCAGGCGTGGAAATGCTTCGCGGTCTCGTGGACAGGTTGCGCTCGAATGGAATCGAGCTGGCGTTCTGCAACATCAAGGGACCGGTCGTCGAAGTACTGCGTCACACCGGGCTGCTGGACAAGATCGGCGGGGAGCATATTTTCCTGACTGAACAGGCTGCGCTCGAGGACTTCGAAAGGCGTCTGGCTGGTGAGACCCCTCAGGCGTAATCGCGCTCCATGAGCCGCGGGGTGCGGTCCACCCGCACCAGCACCGCGAGCAGCGCCACGGTCGCGATCAGCATCAGCAGCGGATCGAACAGCCAGAACACCAGCGGAACGGTGTAGTAGAAGGCGCGCATGCCATAACTGTAGTAGGCACCGCCGCGGTTGAGATGGGTCGCCACGTGCTCGGGCGAGATTGCCTTGTGCGCAAGCGAGAGCGGCACGTTGATCATGTAGCCAACGTGGTTGTAGATGCGTATCGACATCGAGAAGCAGAAGAACGCGACGAACAGGTCGAGCAACAGGACCAGGAGCTTCGACAGCCACAGCGTCGTATGCGTCGCCCCGAGCACATTGAGCGAGTGCCAGATATCGCCCAGCTTGTCGCCTTGCGCGGTCAAGGTCAGCGCCCCCAAGATGAGCAGCACCGCCGTCGAGGCGAGGAAGGTCGCCGCCATGGTCGAGTTGCGCAGAGTCTGGACGGCGAGGATGTCCTTGCGCTCGCGCATGACGCTTTCCACCCAGGCGGCGCGGGCAATCGCATTCACTGCCTGGATCGTGTACGTCGGATTGCGTCGCAGCTTGTAGCGCAGGAAAAGTTGATATCCTGCGAGCAGCGCTACGCTGAGCACAAATACGAGAAGATCGTTGTGGGCTCCTGCAAATTGGGCAAGCCAAGTCATCATACGCGCCGGGTCGATCACCAGAGAGGGCTTGAATGATAGCGTCAACGACGCGTGCACGCTTCTGGCCGGGGGCGACTCCGCTGATTGTGCTCGGGCTGCTTGCCGCCTGCGGCGGCTCGCCGAAGCTCGCGCGGCTCGCCCCGGACGCGGTCGTGCTCGCCTTCGGCGACAGCCTCACCTTCGGCACCGGCGCCGATCCGAGCGAAAGCTACCCGGCGCGGCTCGAATCGCTCATCAGGCGCAAGGTGATCGCCGCGGGCGTGCCGGGCGAATCCAGCGCCGAGGGATTGGCGCGGTTCCCATCGGCGCTCGACGAGGCGAAGCCGCAACTGGTGATCCTCTGCCACGGCGGCAACGATTTCCTCAGGAAGCTCGACGACACCCAGGCGGCGAACAACCTCCGCGCCATGGTGCGCCTCGCCAGATCGCGGGGTGCACAAGTGCTGCTGGTCGGTGTTCCCAAGCCAGGCCTGCTGCCCTCGCCCGCGGACTTCTATCCGGAGATCGCCAAGGAGTTCGGGCTGCCCTATGAAGGAACGGCGCTCAGGAAGATCCTCATCGACAACGCCCTCAAGTCCGACCTCGTGCATCCGAATGCAGCCGGGTACGCGCGGCTTGCCGAAGCCGTGGCAGCCCTCCTGAAGAAAGCCGGCGCAGTCTGATCCCCTCTCCCGCTCGGGCCTCCTTACAGCAAAGACCCTACAATCCGTCACCTTCCCGACAGAACCTGAAGTTCGCCGTACCCTTGTTCTCGATTCTGCACGCCGACCGCGCGAAAAGACTTCCGCTCGAGGTCCTTGCGTACTATGCTGAAAGCATACAAGCGGAGCGTTCCGGTCGTGGACCGTCATCTCTGGGTCGAGGTCATCGAGTACGTCGTCGCAGTCGTCGGCGTAGTCCTTATGGCCTGGGTCCTCGCCCAGGACTTCGGCACCCCGTTGTGGGGCGAACTCACCAGCATACGTATGCGCTGAAGCCGCGCTGCGGCCGCACGCTCATCTCGCGTGCAGCAACCGCCCCGCCCGCGCCACGTCCCTGGGCTTCACCCAGAAGATCGCGCCAAAACGCCCGCTTCCTGCGGTCACCGCATCCATAGCGACCATATTGATCTTCGCCTTCGCCAGCGTATCGAGGACGCGCACGAGCGCACCCACGCGGTCTTCGCCCTGCACGAGGAACGCGGTCTTCTTCTTGCCCAGCTTGACGCCCATCTTCTTCGCGGCGCGCGTGAAATCAGCCGGCTTTGCGGGAATGAAGTCAACCTGCGCTTTGGCGCCGCTGGGAAAACCAGTGAAAGCAAGCAGATTCTGCCTGCCCTTCGCGATGGCCTTGAGCATGTCGAGGCCCACGCCGGGGCGGTTTGGCACCTGCATCGAGAAATAGGCGACTTTGCGGATCATGGCTCCTCCTTTTGCTTAGGTGGTCGGTCTGCGCCATGATACGCCCATGGGCCACCGCCTCTCCAAGATCACCACCCGCACCGGAGATTCCGGGGAAACCGGCTTGGGCGACGGCTCGCGCACCAGGAAAGACAGCGCCCGCGTCGCCGCTCTCGGCGATATCGACGAGCTGAATTCGGCCATCGGCGTGCTGCTCGCCGAGCCATTGCCGGAGAACGTCTATGGGATTCTGCAGGGCGTCCAGCACGACCTTTTCGACCTGGGCGGCGACGTTTCGATCCCAGGTCGGGCGACCGTGACCGAGAGCCAGGTGCGGCGGCTCGAGTCGCTGCTCGAGGAATTCAACGCCGGGCTTGCGCCGCTCAAGGAATTCATCCTGCCCGGAGGGACGCGCGCGGCCGCGCTTGCCCACGTCGCTCGCACAGTCTGCCGGCGCGCTGAACGTTCGCTGGTCGCCCTGTCGTTCGCCGAAGAAGCGGGGGACGCCGCGCGCATCTACCTGAACCGACTCTCGGACCTGCTCTTCGTCCTCGGCCGCGTGCTCAACCGCGAAGCCGGCCGCGGCGACGTGCAGTGGCAGCAGGGCAGGAACCGGTAGAAAGCAAGAGGCCCGCTCTCGATGCGGGCCTTGTTTCGAAACGGGTAGTCAGGACGCGATCAAGCCTCGACGAAGGCCTCTTCCCGCTTCTTGCGCACCGCCGGCGCGAGGACGATCGCCAGGAGGAAGGCCGCGATCAGCAGCATGGTGAGGCTGAGCGGCCGCTGGAAGAACACCAGCGGATCGCCGCGCGAGAGCAGCATCGCCCTGCGCAGGTTTTCCTCCATGAGCGGCCCGAGAATGAAGCCGAGTATGAGCGGCGCCGGCTCGCATTCGAGCTTCACGAAGATGTAGCCGACCACGCCGAACGCGGCCGTCTGCATCACGTCGAAGGGGCTGTTGGAGATGCTGTACACGCCGATGCAGCAAAAGAGCAGGATCGAGGGGTAAAGCACGCGGTAAGGCACCATGAGCAGCTTGATCCACATCCCGATCATGGGCAGGTTGAGGACCACCAGCAACAGGTTCCCCACCCACATGGACGCGATCATGCCCCAGAAGAGCTGCGGCCGCTCGGTCATCACCTGCGGTCCGGGGGCGATGCCCTGGATCATCATCGCGCCGATCATGAGCGCCATCACCGGGTTGGAGGGAATGCCGAGCGTGAGCAGCGGAATGAAGGATGTCTGCGCGCCGGCGTTGTTCGCCGCTTCGGGCGCCGCGACGCCCTGGATCGCCCCCTTGCCGAAGTTCGCCGAATTTTTCGAGACTTTCTTCTCCAGCGTGTAGGCGGCGAAGGAGGCGAGCAGCGCACCCCCGCCCGGAAGTATGCCGAGGCACGAGCCGAGCGCCGTGCCGCGCAGGATCGAGGCCCAGGAGTCCTTGAAGTCCTGCAGAGAGGGCAGGAGGTTGCTCACCTTCTTGGTGAAGACCTCGCGCTTTTCCTTCTGCTCGAGGTTGCCGATGATCTCGGCGAAGCCGAACACCCCCATCGCCACCGAAACGAAGCCGATGCCGTCGGAGAGCTCCGAGACCCCGAAGCTGAAGCGCGCGACGCCCGAGTTGACGTCGGTGCCGACGAGGCCGAGCAGCAGCCCGAAGATCACCATGGCGATCGCCTTGATGAGCGACCCGTGCGCGAGCACCGTCGCGGCGATCAGGCCGAGCACCATGAGGGAAAAGTACTCCGCGGGGCCGAACTTCAGCGCAACCTCGGCGAGCGGCGGCGCGAACAAGGCGATGATCACGGTGGCGACGCAGCCGGCGAAGAACGAACCGATCGCGGCGATGCCGAGCGCCGGACCCGCCCTCCCCTGGCGCGCCATCTGGTAACCGTCGAGGCAGGTCACGACCGAGGACGATTCGCCCGGAATATTCACGAGAATCGCGGTGGTCGAGCCGCCGTACTGCGCGCCGTAGTAGATCCCGGCGAGCATGATCAGCGCGGAAGTCGGGTTGAGCGTAAACGTGACCGGGAGCAGCATGGCGATCGTCGCCACCGGCCCGATTCCGGGAAGCACGCCGATCAGCGTGCCGAGCAGCACCCCCATGAGGCAGTAGAGCAGATTCCAGCCGTTGAGCGCGACGCTGAAGCCCAGTTCCAGATTTTGAAAGAGCGCGTCCATCGCCCTACTCCCAGATGCTCGGCCAGACGTTCATCGGCAGGCCGAGGCCGTGGACGAACGCAGCGACCGAGAAGATCGCCAGGGCGACGGAGAGGATCGTGATCTCCTTCCACCGGAACTCGTGTCCTCCCCAGGCGCTGACGAAAATGATGAGCCCCGTCGAGATCACCAGCCCGAGCGGCTTCAGCATGTACCCGAAAATGACCACGGAGAACAGGATGATCCAGAGCGAGCGCTCGCCGAATCCGGCGAAGATCAGGCCGACGGCAAGGCCGGACAGAAGCATGTGGCCGATTTGCCAGGCGATGTTCGTCTCGCGCGACGCCTGCGTGTAGTACGCGATCGCGCCGAGAATCACCCCGGCGAGGATGAACCAGAAGCGGAAGGGAAACACCGCAAGCGGATGGTGAATCTTCGAGACGAAGGCCCGGAACAGGATGGCCGCACCGAGCACCGCCAGCATTCCCCCGAGCACCGTGGGGAAGTAGGCGGGCCCCATGCGCACCGCAGTTCCCATTGCGTAGTCCTGCGCGACCGCCATGAAGGCAACGCCGAACGCGATGAACATCAGCCCGGCCCAGAAATCCTTGCCGTTCGTTATTTTCATTTCGCCCTCCACGCTCCGGCCGCGTATTCTGCCACACGTTCGGCCGGTGTTGCCCCCCTATCCTGGTTTCTCCCGGTCCATGTAGGCGATCAGCTTGGAGCTGGTGAGCCGCAGCCGCTGCGACAGCATCAAGACCAGCTCCATCAGGATTTTCGCCCCGAGGACCGGCTGCTCCAGAATGATGCGCGCCAGCTCCTCCCTCGTCAGCACCGCGACCAGGCAGCTCTCGGCCGCGATGCAGCTCGCGAAACGCGGCTCGCCGTCGATCATCGACATCTCGCCGAACGATTGCCCCGGAGTGATCAGCGCAATCAGGCGCGGAGCATTCTGCCGGTCCTGCTTGAACACCTCGATCCTGCCCTCGATGAGCAGGACCATGAAGTCTCCCGCCTCGCCCTCACGGATCAGCTCGGCGCCCGGACCGGTGCGATAGACGAGCATGAAACGGCTGAGCAGAAGGATCTCCGCCAGGCTGAAGTTCTCGAACAGAGGCGAGAACGTGATCAAGCCGTGGATCTTGCCGGCAAGCTGTGTCGCGTCGCCCAAGGATTCCAACTGCTCCAGCCGGGTCTGCGGCGCGGTTTCTGCCATCGTCTAGTTTGCCTCGGAAACCGCCGGGCCCGCAGGCGCAGCGATCCCCACCCCCTCAGGTGACGGCCTGATTATGCCCAATCGTCGTAGCCACCACAAATCTTGCAGGAGGCTGACTGGGGAGGGCCCGAAGGGCAATCGGGGTTGCCTACCCGGCAGCGAGGAGCCACCAGGTGGCGCCCAGCCAGCCGGCAGTCGCCGCTATCAGGTGCGGGTCGTGCAGCAGATCCCATGCGGGATCCGCGCCGCCCCCTTTCGAATACACGAGCTGCAGATATCGGAACAGGCCGTACAGCACGAACGGCAGTGTGAATATCAACCGGTCGGTGCCGTGCAGAAGGATGGTTTCCCGGTCGACCGTGTACAGCGCATACCCGATCGCGGCGCCAGCCACGCTCACCGCGATGAGGCGGTCAACCAGCGCCACCGTGTAGCCGTCGAGCGAGGCGCGCTGGCCCGCGGGGCCGCCCGGACTCGCGGTGCTTGTTGCCTCGATCAGCTCAGCGCGCCGCTTGCAGAAGCCGAGAAACAGGGTCAGCATCAGCCCGCACAACAACAGCCATTTGGAGGGCGCGACACCGATTCCAAGGGTCCCGGCAAGGATGCGCAGCATGAATCCCGCGGCGATCATGAACACATCGAGAATCGCCACGTGCTTGAGACCGGCGCTGTAGGCAATGTTGAGGACAACGTAGGCCGCGGCGATCGAAAAAGCGGTCAGCGAAACGGTCGCCGCCAGCCCCAATCCGGCCAGCGCGAGCGCAACGCACAACGCAAGCGCGTTTCCTGCGCTGATGTCACCGCGCGCAAGCGGCCGCGAGCGCTTGCTCGGATGCAGCCGGTCCGCGTTCCGGTCGGCGAGGTCGTTCATGACATATACGGCGCTCGAGACGAGGCAGAAAGCCGCGAACAGCATGAGCGCGTCGGCCACGAGCCCGGGATCCGTCCAGCCGTGACCGAACACCAGCCCGACGAATACGAAACCGTTCTTGACCCACTGATGCGGCCGCATGAGGCGAAGAGCGGCGCGCAGGACCATCAAGCTTTTCCCGTGCAGGTCGCCGCGCCGAAATAACGCTCGCAGAAATAGCAGTGCCCCTGCGGCAGATAGCGGGGAATCGCGTAGTAGCTCTCGCGCACCGGCTTCAGCACGCCTTCGCGGTAGGCCGCAAAATCGAAACCGCGGCCAAGCACCAGATAGAACGGGGTGCCTGAGAGCGTGAACGTGCGGTATTCGACTGAGCGGAAATAGGGCCGGTAAGCAGGGTCTTCCGGAGGGTTCTTGCGCAAGACGAGAATGTTCTTTCCGTCCAGCCGCCGGAAGTCGGTGAGAATGTCGTCGTGCCGCGCATGCGAGGAGGCAGGGCCGAAAACGAAGAAGTACTTGCCTTGCGCCGCGCCGGCCTCGGCCGGCTGCACGGTATTGGGAAGAGGCAGGCGCATCGAGCCCTCCCGTCCGGCGTAGTAGGAGGCGGTGACCGCGGGGGAATAGCCGTCTGCGGCAAATTCGAAATCCTTCTCGTACTGCTTCAGCTCCCGCAGAATATCGCCAATTCGCACGTGGAAGACGACGCCGTCATAGAAGCGCCCGGCTTTCCAGCTTTCCAGCGGCAGCAGGAAGGCAGTCGCAATCGCGACAACGTGAACCGCGCTGAAGATACCCAGATAAAGGACTGAGCCGCGCAGCTGTTCGCGGGACAGCAGCGATCCTGCCGCGACGAAAAAGAACGGAACGAACGAGAAGAGCCAGTGCAGGCCGATGACCCTCACCGCGGACAGCAGGGCAAAGAAGCCGAAGGGAAGCGCGAAACTGAATAAGAAGAATCGCGTCCCGGGACCCGCCATGGCGGCAGCCGCCGACGGGCGCCGCCTTGCCAGCTGCCACAGGGCCACCGGGCTCAGCACGTAGAGCACGCACGCCGCGTACAGGAGCGGCGTCTTCCACGACCAGCCGGCGCCTGCGTGCCGGTTGAAGACATTGAACATCACGTTGGCCCAGCAATGCTCGTAGTTCCACGCGAGGTTCAGCGCAGCGAAGGGCAGCGAGGAGAGCACGACGACCACGAGCGCGCGCCAGTCCCGCTCCCCGCGCGGGGACAGGGCCACATAGCAGACATAGACCAGCCCGAGCAGGACCGCGAAGTACTTGGAAAGAAACGCAAGCCCCAGAAAGGCCCCCGCGGCCGCGTACCAGGCGAGCGAGCGCCGCGCAATGCCCTGCCAGTAGGCGAACGCCGAAGCAAGAGTGAAGAGAGCCAGCGGCGTATCGGTGGTGATGAAGATGTTCACCACATTGACCGGGAGCAGCAGGAACGCGAGCGCCGCGAGCCCGGCCTTGATCTCGTCCGCCCGGCGCAGCACGAAATAGATCCCCAGGGCGAGAACGAAAGAGAGCAGCGTAGCCGGAAGGCGCAGCACCCATTGGGCGTTAGACAGTTTCAGCAGAAGATACAGCACCCAGCCGACCATGGGCGGATGGTCATAGAACCCGTAGTCGGGAATCGCGCCCCAGTAGGCGAAGTAGGCCTCGTCCCCGGTGAATGGAAAGACGGCCGAGAGCCACAGCTTGAACGCGAGAACGAGCGCCGCGACCGCAATCAGGACGCGGCGCACGCCGGTCGTGGTCATCATCGATGCGCCGGGCGAAAGGCCCCCCGGCATCAAACCTCGGACTTCACAAGGCGGCGCTTGCGCACCGCCTCTGCGAGGTTCCGGAGAAGCGGCACGCTGTCCTCCCACCCGATACACGCATCGGTGATGGAAAGTCCGTATGCAAGCTCCTTTCCCGGAACGAGATCCTGGCGCCCGGCCTTCAAGTGCGACTCGACCATGAGACCCATGATCCGCTCCTCCCCGATCGCCACCTGGCGGGCAACCTCTCGCGCGACGTCGATCTGCCGCTGGTACATCTTCTGGCTGTTGGAGTGACTGCAGTCGACCATCAGACGCTGCTCCAGGCCGGCGGCGGCGAGCTCCTTCGCTGCGGCGTCCACGCTCGCCGCGTCGTAGTTGGGGTGCTTGCCCCCGCGCAGGATGATGTGGCAGTCCTCGTTGCCGTTGGTGGAGACGATGGCCGAGTGGCCGGCCTTCGTCACCGACAGGAAGTGGTGGGGAGTGCGCGCAGCCTTCAGCGCATCGACCGCGATGCGCACGTTGCCGTCAGTGCCGTTCTTGAATCCGACCGGGCAGGAAAGGCCCGAGGCAAGTTCGCGGTGCACTTGCGACTCGGTCGTGCGCGCGCCGATGGCGCCCCAGCTCACCAGGTCCGCGTAGTATTGCGGCGAGATCATATCGAGGAATTCCGTGCCCGCGGGCAAGCCCAGCTCGTTGATGTCCATGAGCAGCCGGCGCGCCAGGCGCAGGCCCTTGTTGATCTGATAGCTGCCGTCGAGATCGGGATCGTTCACCAGGCCCTTCCAGCCGACGGTAGTGCGTGGCTTTTCGAAATACACGCGCATGACGAGGATGAGATCCTGGTCCAACTCCTTCCTCATCTCGGCGAGGCGCCGCGCGTACTCCAGGCCCGCCTTGGGATCATGAATCGAGCACGGGCCGATGATGACGACCAGGCGGTGGTCTGCCCCGTGAAGGACGCGGTGGATCGCCTCGCGCGTGTGAAAGGTCAGCTCTTCGGTCTTGTCCGAGCAAGGGAATTCGCGCAGCAGGTGTGCCGGCGGAGCGAGCTCCTTGATCTCCCGAATCCTGACATCGTCGACCTGGTAATGCATGGCGCTTACAGCCGCTGCTCCACCCACCGGCGCACCGAGCCGAGCGCGGCGGGGACCTTGTCGGTATCCGTGCCGCCGGCCTGCGCCATGTCGGGCCTGCCACCGCCTTTTCCGCCCACTTGCTGGGCAACGTAGTTGACGAGTTCTCCGGCCCTGAGCTTCGAGACGAGGTCGGACGTCACGCCGGCGATGAGGCTAACCTTGCCGCCCTCTGTGGATCCGAGAACGATGGCCGCCGATTTCAGCTTCACCTTGAGCTGATCGAGCGCTTCGCGCATCGTTTTCGCGTCCGCGCCGTCGAGCGTTGCGGCGAGGACTTTCACCCCTTTCACGTCGACGGCTTGAGAAGCGAGGTCTTGACTCTCTCCCATCGCAAGCTTCGAGCGCAAGCGCGCCAGCTCCTTCTCCAGTGCCCTCTTCTCCTCGACGAGGCTGCTCACCGCCTTGTCGACCATTCCTCCTCGAGGCAGAACACGGAGGTGCTTGGCAACCTCATAGAACTCCTGTAGTTCATTGTTCATTAGGGCAAGTGCATTTCCACCGGTGGTCGCTTCGACGCGGCGTATGCCGGCAGCCACCCCTCCTTCCGAATAGATCTTGAATACGCCGATGTCCCCGGTGCGCGTTACGTGCGTGCCCCCGCAGAACTCGCGTGATGAGCCGATGTCAAGCACGCGAACCTCATCGCCGTACTTCTCATCGAACAGCATCATGGCTCCCGACTTCTTCGCTTCCTCGATCGGCATGATCTGCGCCCGCGTCGGGGTGTTCTGCATGATCTCGTTATTCACCCGGAACTCGACCTCGCGGAGTTCCTGGTCGCGTAAGGGTCTGTCGTGGGCGAAGTCGAAGCGCGTTTTTTCCGCGTCGACTAGCGAGCCCTTCTGCTGCACGTGGGGCCCGAGCACCTCGCGCAATGCCTTGTGCATAAGGTGCGTCACCGAGTGATTGCGCATCGTTCGCTTGCGCAGCTCTACATCTACCCTCGCCTCGACTTTGTCACCCACTTTGAGCGCGCCTGCCTTGAGTACACCATGGTGGCCGAACACATCGGTGTGGATCTTTTGTGTATCGACGACCTCGAAGGTGCCGCCGGCAGCGACAAGCTCGCCCTTGTCGCCCACCTGGCCACCGGACTCGGCGTAAAAAGGCGTGGTGCCCAGCACCACGATGGCTGCCTGGCCGGAGCCGATTTGCGAAACACTGGCACCTTCGACGTATAGCGCGACCACCTTGCCTTCGGCGCTGAGACTTTCATAGCCGACAAAGCGCGTCCTGCCACCGCTGTATTCGACTCCGGCTTCCATCTTGAACTTTCCGGCCGCGCGGGCGCGTTCGCGCTGCCGCCCCATCGCCGCCTCGAACCCCGCATGGTCGATCATCACGCCGCGCTCGCGAGCCATGTCCGCAGTGAGATCGACGGGGAAGCCGTAGGTGTCGTAGAGCTGGAACACGGTTTCCCCGTCGAGCATGCGGTCTTCGCGGTGAAACGCGCCCTCCAGAACCTTCATGCCGTTTTCGAGGGTCTCGGCAAAGCGTTCCTCTTCCCCTTTGAGCACCTGCGTGGCGCGCGCCTGCTCGCGCACAAGCTCCGGATACGCGCCCCCCATGGCCTGCGCGAGATCGGCGACGATGCGGTGGAAGAAGGGCTCCTTGCGTCCGAGCTTGTAGCCGTGGCGAATCGCCCGGCGGATGATGCGGCGAAGCACGTAGCCCCGTCCCTCGTTTCCCGGTATCACGCCGTCGACGATCAGGAACGCGCAGGCACGGATGTGATCGGCGATCACCTTGAGGGAATTGTTCGCGAGGTCCCGGGTGCCGGTTTCGCGGGCTGCGGCCCGGATCAGGTCCCGGAACAGGTCGATCTCGTAGTTCGAGTGCACGCCCTGCAGTACCGCAGCGATGCGCTCGAGACCCATCCCGGTATCCACCGATGGCTTGGGCAGCGGATGCATCCGGCCCGATTCGTCTCGATTGAACTGCATGAACACGAGATTCCAGATCTCGACGTACCGGTCCCCCTCGGCTTCGCTCGTTCCCGGCGGCCCACCGGGGATGCCGGGTCCGTGGTCATAGAAGATCTCGCTGCAGGGACCGCAGGGACCGGTGTCGGCCATCTGCCAGAAGTTGTCCGAGCCGCCGCCGGGTTTGTCCCCTATGCGGATGCAGCGCTCCGCCGGCACGCCGACCTCCCCGGTCCAGACCTTGTAGGCTTCGTCGTCGGTGCTATACACGGTGACCCAGAGCTTTTCGGGTGGCAGGTGATAGACATGCGTGAGCAGATCCCAAGCGAAGCGGATCGCGTCGCGCTTGAAGTAATCGCCGAACGAAAAGTTCCCCAGCATCTCGAAGAACGTGTGGTGCCGCGCCGTGTACCCGACGTTCTCCAGGTCGTTGTGCTTGCCGCCGGCACGCAGGCTGCGCTGCGCCGTCGCCGCCCGCCGGTAGGGCCGGATCTCCCGGCCGAGGAACACATCCTTGAACTGCACCATCCCGGAATTGGTGAACAGCAGCGTCGGGTCGTTGGCCGGCACGAGCGGGCTCGAGGGGACGACCGTGTGGCCGCGCTCTTCGAAAAACTTGAGGAATTTCTCACGAATCTCTGCCGATTTCATGGGTAGGGCGCCGACGCCGGACGTCCGCGCGCAACTCGTTGACACCCTGCGATTTTCGCTTGAATCTCCGTATCGCGCAACGAGCGCGGAGCGGCACCGGCGGGCCTCCTGCCTCGCGCCCCCTCAAGCAGAGCCGGCGCGAAAACGCCGGACGAGTTGCGCTATGCTAGTGCCCGCAAACTTGGAGTCTTGTCGAAAATGCTAGGCACACTGCTGAAGAGCCTTCTTTCCCGGGGCGGCGGGCCCGTGCTCGCGCGCGCCGCCTTCGACGCGGGCGTCGGCGAATCGAAGAACGGCGACCACGCCGCCGCGGCGGAGAGCTTCGAGCGTGCGCTCGCTCTCGATCCTGCGAACGGGGAATATCACTATCTCGCAGGAGTCTCCCATCTGAGGCTCGGCAAGCTCGATCTGGCGCGCAAGCGCTGCCAGGCGGCGCTTGCGCTCGATCCCACGATAGCCGGGGTGCACATGGCCCTATCGCAGCTGGAAATGCCCGGGCCTTCGTATTTCGATCTACTGCCGAAGATCCACGGCCACCTGCGTCCGCGCACTTACGTCGAGGTCGGCGTCGAGACGGGCGCGACGCTGCGCCTCGTGCTTCCGGAAACGCGCGCGATCGGCATCGACCCCGATCCGATCGTGAGCTTTCCCTTGAGCACCCGCACCACCCTCCACGCCACGACCAGCGACGAGTACTTCGCCGGGCACGACGTGCAGGCCGAGCTCGGCGGCCTGCCGATCGACCTCGCGTTCATCGACGGGATGCATCACTTCGAATTCGCCCTGCGGGATTTCATCAACATCGAGAGGCTTTGCACGCCCAGCTCGACGATCCTGATTCACGACTGCTATCCATTCGACCGCTTCACGTCGGAGCGCGAGCGCCACGTCGTATTCTGGAGCGGCGACATCTGGCGGTTCGTGCTGGCGTTGAGGAAGTACCGTCCTGATCTGCGGCTGCACACTGTCGCCGCCGCGCCCACGGGTCTCGGCGTCGCGCGCGGGCTCGATCCGCGGTCCCGCGTGCTGGAAGAGAACTTCGACGAAATCGTGCGCGAATTTCTCGCCCTGGACTATTCGGTGCTCGACGTCGACAAGGCGGGAAAGCTCGCTCTTTACCCCAACGACTGGGAGAAGATCAAGGCGATCCTCCAATAGCAGCGTGTCGCCGGGGCGGCTTCAGTACAGTATCCCGACGACCGATCCCGCGACGCAGGTGGCGAGCGTTCCGGAAACGATGGTCTTTGCGCCGAGGGCTACGATCTCGTCCCGGCGTTCGGGCGCCATCGTGGCAAGGCCGCCGATCATGATCCCGAGGCTCCCGAAGTTCGCGAAGCCGCACAGGGCATACGTCATCATCAGGCGGCTGCGCGGGCTGAGCGCGGCCTCCGGCAGTTTCGCCAGATCGAGGTAGGCGATCAGCTCGTTCAGCACGGTCTTGGTTCCCATCAGGGCGCCGGCCGTTGCGGCCTCGGCCAAGGGGATGCCCATCACCCACATGAGCGGCGCCATGACGATGCCGAGGATGCGCTGCAGCGTGAGCTGCGCTCCGGCGATGTCGGGAAGCAGCGCGAGCAGCTGATTGGCGAGGCTCACCAGCGCCACCAGCACGACCAGCATCGCGACGATGTTGACGAGCAATTGGACACCCTCGACGGTGCCATGGGTGATCGCGTCCATGCTCGAGCTCGCGCGCTGCGTCGGCACGAGAACGCCTCCCGTGGCAGGCGCGCTCGACGGCACCATCAGTACGGAAATTGCAATTGCCGCCGGCGTGCTGACGATGGAGGCGATCAGGATATGCCCGAGCGCGTCGGGGACGACCCTGCCGAGAATGCTCGCGTACAAGGCCATCACGGTGCCGGCGATCGTCGCCATCCCGCAGCTCATGAGGATGAACAGCTCGCTGCGGTTCATCTCGCGGATGTAGGGTTTCACGAAGAGCGGCGCCTCCACCATGCCGACGAAGACGTTGGCCGCGGACGACAGGCCGATCGCCCCGCCTACGCCCATCGTCTTCTGGAGGATCGTGGAGAAGATCCTCACGATCCAGGGCAGCACGCGCCAGTAGAAGAGGAGCGCCGAGAGCGCGCTCACCACGAGAACGATGGGAAGCGCCCGGAACGCCAGCACGAAGCTCGCGCCGGTGTAGGTTTCCGCATACGGTAGGGGCGCTCCGCCGAGAAATCCGAAAACGAACGAGGTGCCGGCGCGCGTCGCCTTCTCCAGCGCGTCCATGGCGTCGTTGAGCACCATGAAGATAGCCTTCGCCGGCGGAGCCTTCAGCAGCAAGATGCCAAGGCCCAAGGTGAGCAGCATCCCGGCCAGCACCGGTCTCCAGGCGACCGCGCGGCGGTTCTCCGACAGCGCCCAGGCAAGCGCATGCAGGAGCAGGAAACCGATCAGGCTGCGGACGGCGAGGCCGGCGTCCATGCCCGCTTAGGGAAGCTCTGATTTACTCAAACCGCTGACAACACCGCAAGATCCGAGCAGCACCAGTCCTTGATTACGCTTTTCCTCGCTCATCCAGCCGCGAGCCGCAGCGCGGAGCAGGGACCCGCTTGCGGGATGCGACCGCGGAGGCTCGCGGGAAGCCCGCGGTTCAACGGCTCGCTGCATCCCGCTCCAGGGTCGCATCCATCGGCTGCGCCGATGGAATCCTGCTCCGCCTTCCGCGGGCGCCTCCCTCGCGACACAACGCATACTTTTTCAGACCTTCCTTAGGCGAGGCTAACGCCGAGGAGCCTGCCGATGAAGTAGGTGACCGCGCCGGCGCCGCCGCCGATGGCGAGCATGCGCAGGCCGTCACGCACTGCGCTGCGCCCCGTGTACAGGCTGATCATCGCTCCCACCCCGAACAGGGCGACAGCGGTGAGACCGATCGAAGCGGCGAGCGCACGGTCGCCGCGGGCAAGCAGAAACGGCAACAGCGGCAGCAGCGCACCCGAGGCGAAGGAGAAGAAGGAGAACAGCGCCGCCCCCCAGGGCGAGCCCAGCTCCTCCGGGTTGAGGCCCAGCTCCTCGCGCGCGAGCGTGTCGAGCGCCTGCTTCGGATCGGCGATGGTGCGCTTCGCGAGCGCGAGCGCCTCGGCTTTGCCCATGCCGCGCGCCGCGTATATGAGCGCCAGCTCCTCGGCCTCTTCGCCGGGGTACTCGGCCAGCTCGGCGCGCTCCAGCCCGATCTGATGCTCGTACATCTCGCGCTGCGAGCGCACCGAGACGTACTCCCCCGCCGCCATGGAGAAAGCGCCGGCGAGCAGGCCCGCGATCCCCGAAAGGAGAACCAGCTCGCTGTGCGGGGAAGCCCCTGCCACCCCAAGAATCAGGCTCATGTTCGAGACGAGCCCGTCGTTGACGCCGAAAACCGCGGCGCGCAGATTTCCTCCCCCTCCGACCCCGCGATGGCGCTTGCCGATCTCCTCGACTGAGGTCGGGGCCGGGTGGCCCGGGACGGCATGACTGTATACGGAGAGCCCGCGCACCTTCATGGCTGCGAGAATGCCGCGCATCGCACGCGGCCCTCGGCGCCGCACCAAGGCGGCCACGATGCGCGTCCGGAGATCGGGGACGAAGGGGGGCACCGAAGCAAGTCCGGCGTTTCTCGCCCAGATTGCCGCCTGCCCCTCCGCCTCGCGGGCGAGCTCCTCGAAGAGCCCGGCGCGCGGCGACCCGCGCTCCGTTGCCGCGATCACACGGTAGAGATACGCCGAGCGCGTCTCGTCAAGCCAGCCGTCGTTCGCCATTCTTGGGCTCTTCTTCTCGAGCTCCGGCCCCGAGACGATAGGGGTGCATGGAACGGCATCTTAATTAACATCGCCGCGTCCTGCACGGGGCAGCTTCACTCGTCCTTGCCGCCGACCACTGCCCGGATGGCATCGAAGGAAAATCCGCGCGACTGCAGGAAACGCATCTGCTTCGCCCGCTCCTCACGCGTTTTAGGCGCAGTGCGGAATTTCCTGCGCCAGACCTCCTGCGCGCGCTCGGCTTCGGTGGCACGCGCCGTCTTCAGCGCGACCTCGGCCAGATGGTCCTCGACGCCGCTTGCGCGCAGATCGTGAGCGATGCGCGCTGCGCCGAACCTGCGCGACAAGGCCCGCGTCCTCGCCTCCGCGTAGCGCTCGTTCGAAAGGAGCTTGTGCAGCGTCAGATCGTCGAGCAGCGCCTCGAGCCCGTCTTCGGGACCGGCGTGAGCCTGCAGCTTCCTGGCGAGCTCTGCGCGGCTGTGCTCGCGCCGCGCGAGCAGGCGCAAGGCCCGTTCGCGCAGGCCGGGCTCGCGCCGCATCCCGGCCGCCCTATACTTCTGCGGTGACGGGCGCCAGAGACTGCGGGTTCTTCACGCCGAGCTTCTCGCGGATCTTCGCCTCGATTTCGTTGGCGAGCTCGGGATTCTCGACGAGGAAGTCGCGCGCGTTGTCCTTGCCCTGACCGATGCGGTCCTTCTTGTACTGGTACCAGGCACCGGACTTGTCGACGACCCCGCAATTCACTCCCAGCTCGAGGATCTCCCCTTCGCGAGACACGCCCTCGCCGTAGAGGATGTCGAAGAGGGCCTCGCGGAAGGGCGGTGCGACCTTGTTCTTCACGACCTTCACGCGCGTCTCGGAACCGATGACCTCGTCGCCCTTCTTGATCGACCCGATGCGACGGATGTCGAGGCGCACCGAGGCGTAGAACTTGAGCGCGTTGCCCCCCGTGGTGGTCTCGGGATTGCCGAACATCACGCCGATCTTCATGCGGATCTGGTTGATGAAGATGACGAGCGTATTCGTCCGCTTGATGTTGGCGGTGAGCTTGCGGAGCGCCTGGCTCATGAGGCGCGCCTGCAGGCCCATCTGCGGCTCGCCCATTTCGCCTTCGATCTCGGCCTTCGGCGTGAGCGCCGCGACCGAGTCGATCACGATGGCGTCCACCGAGCCCGAGCGCACCAGCATGTCGGCGATCTCCAGCGCCTGCTCGCCGGTATCCGGCTGCGAGATGAGCAGGTCTTCGATCTTCACGCCGAGCTTCGCGGCGTACTGCGGATCAAGCGCGTTTTCCGCGTCAATGAAGGCGGCCGTGCCGCCCGCCTTCTGCACTTGCGCGATCACCGAGAGCGTGAGCGTCGTTTTCCCCGAGGATTCCGGACCGTATATCTCGACCACCCGCCCGCGCGGCAGCCCGCCCACGCCGAGCGCGATGTCCAGTCCCAGCGAGCCTGTCGACACGACCTGCACGTCCTGCGCGGCCTGCGAGTCCATCTTCATGATGGAGCCCTTGCCGAACTGTTTTTCGATCTGCGCGAGCGCCGCCTGCAGCGCCTTGGCCTTGGCTTCTTCCATGACCTTTCCTTCGTTGACCATTTCGATATCCCCTATATTACGTGGCAGCAGACGCGAGCGCCGCTTCACGCAGGCGGCGCAACCGAAACGAGGAACCTGCCTTCTCGTCGCCCCGCAGGTCAGCCGAATCGCGGGGAGTCTCGCCGCTTTGAACGCGCGGCCGAAACAGACGGTTGACCTGTAGTTTTATACAGGTAGCGGAAAATTGCAAGCACCTCGCCAAATCAAGGGCTTGGGCAGGAGGAACGGCTGCGCCGCTGCGGAACCTCTAGGCGCTGAGCCTCACGGGGATACGCCTCGATCCAAAGGCCTTCCTGAAGGGGCCGAAGCGCCCGGCGATCGCCGCGCCGCAATCGCGGCAGGCGCCGTCTTCGCTCAGGCGGTAGTCGAGAATGTTGTACCAGTCGCGGCGGATCGCCGTACCGCCGCACTGCGGGCAGTAGGTCGAGCCTCCAGCAGAGTCGTGAACGTTGCCCGTATACACATAGCGCAGGCCGTGCCCCAAGCCGATGTTCCGCGCGCGCGCGAGCGTCGCCGCCGGGGTCGCCGGGACCCCGGTCATCTTCCAGTCCGGATGGAAGGCGGTGAAGTGGAGCGGCACGTCCGGTCCCAGTTCCTGCGCGATCCACCGGCATTCGGCGTCGATTTCCGCCTCCGAGTCGTTCATGCCCGGAATGAGGAGCGTGGTGATCTCCAGCCACACGCCGGTCTCGTGCTTGAGAAAGACGAGCGTCTCCAGGACGTCCTTCAGGCGCGCGCCGCAGGTGCGGAAATAGAACTCCTCGGTGAACGCCTTCAGGTCGACGTTGGCGGCATCCATCTTGGCGTAGAACTCGCGCCGCGGCTTCTCGTGCATATAGCCGGCAGTGACCGCCACCGCCTTCACACCCGCCTCATGGCAGGCATCGGCGACGTCCATCGCGTACTCGGCGAAGACGACCGGGTCGTTGTAGGTGAAGGCGACGCTCCGGCAGCCAAGCTCCACCGCGGCGCGCGCGAGCTGCTCGGGGCTCGCGCCGTCGGCCAGGGTGTCGACGTCCTTCGACTTGGAGATGTCCCAGTTCTGGCAGAACTTGCAGGCGAGGTTGCAGCCGGCGGTGCCGAAGGAGAGCACGCTCGATCCCGGATAGAACTGATTGAGCGGCTTCTTTTCGATCGGATCGACGCAGAAGCCCGAGGAGCGGCCGTAGGTCGTCAGCACCATCCGGTCCTGCTCGCGCTTGCGCACGAAACACGCGCCGCGCTGGCCTTCATGCAGGCGGCAGTCGCGCGGGCACAGGTCGCACTGCAACCGGCCGTCTTCAAGACTGTGCCACCAGCGGCCGGGGTAGGGCGTGTCGAGCACGGCGCTCATGAGGGGAAATCCAGCTCGCGCCACTTGAGCACGCTGTAGCGCTTCACGCGGCAGCCACGGATGTCCGCGTTCCGCGCGAATCCGGCCTTCTGCATGAGATGGGCGAGGAATTGCTCCGGGTCGGGCAGGCCTTCCCAGACCTGCGGCAGGAAGGTGGCGCGCCTGCCGGGTTCCGCGCCGCCTTCCTCGACAATGACTCCGTCGATTCCGGGCCGCAACTGCGAAATGAGCTCAGCTCGGCTCTCAAAGGCGATCCGCTTCGCTACCGAGAGCAGCGACACCTCGATGTCGGTCCGCTGGAGCTCGGCGCTCGCGAGGTTCGCAAAGCGCGGGTCGTTGAACGCCGCCGCGCGCGCACTGGCAGCCACATCTTCGCCGAGCGGGCGCTGCGCCTCGAGCGATCCGATGCAGCCGCGCAGCCTGCCGTCCTGCTGCAGCGTGACGAAACTCGCGCGCCGCTCGCGCAGCCAGGGCTCCTCCGCGCGAAGCGCGCCGCTCGTCCTGCCGGGCGACTCCGCGATCGACGCCCGCGCGATGCGCAAGAGCGTCCTGCCGTGTTCGGCCCCGTATCCCGCGCTTTCCGCCTCGAGCGCGAACGAGGCGTAGCCCACGACCTGATCTTTTCCGCCGGCCGTATCGCCGGAATTGCGGCAGTCGAGCAGCCGTGGCCTGAGCCCGCGGCGTTTCGCCGCGATGAGCGCACCTGCAACCGGGGTCGCGCCGCAAGCCTGCTCGTGGGAGATCCCGGAATCGAAACCGAGGACGGCTTGTACGGTTGCGCCATCGATCCTGCGCGCCTCTTCGTAAGCGTGATAGTGCGATAGATCCGAGCTGATGACGATGAGCGTCTCGGTGCCTCCCCAGAGGCGCTCCAGCACCTCGGCGACTTTCTCCGGCGCCACACTCCCCACGACCAGCGGCACGAGTGAGAACTCACCCAGCACCCGCTGCAGGAACGGCAACTGCACCTCGAGCGCGTGTTCCTGGGCGTGTGTCGCGGCTGACACCAGGACCTGGGGAAGCCCGCGGATGCGTTGCACTGCCTCCTCGTCCACCGGAACGCGGCCGAGCGGCGTGTCGAACGCGCGGGCCTCCGGAAGCGCAAGTCCCCGCACCGCCACGCGGTGGCAGGGTCCGAGGAGCACGACACGGCGGACCATGCCGCGCCCCGGATGCAGCAGGTCGTAAGCGCTCGCTGCCACCGCGCCCGAATAGACATAGCCCGCATGGGGAACGATGAGCGCCTTGGGGTAGCCGGGAGCGGGAGGCGCCTCCCGTGTCTGCTCTAGGTAGCCGGTGACGGCGTCTGCCAGGACCCCGGGCTCGGCCGGGTAGAAAAGCCCGGCGACGGCCGCCGGCCGGACATCGGGACTTGCGAAGAAACTCATTCAAACAATATAGGGGATAACCTCCCCGAACCCAAGGCATCCGGCGCGATTTTTCAGCGCCGGAGTCATTTCATCCCAGCCTTTTGAGCAAACCCTCGAGCGCGGCGACCACTGATTGACGGCGGACGCTCTCCCGGCCGCCGCGAAAGCGGAAAGTCGCGCTCTCCGGAGCGCGCGGGTGCTTCGCCCAGGCGACACACACCATGCCGACCGGCTTTCTGCGGGTGCCTCCGGTGGGCCCGGCGACACCGGTCACCGCGACCGAGACTTGCGCGCGGCTGCGTGCAAGCGCGCCCGCCGCCATCGCCCGCGCTGTCTCCTCGCTCACCGAGCCGTGGCGGGAAAGGATCGCGCCCGGCACGCCGAGCGATTCGCGCTTGGCTTGGTTGGAGTAGGTGACGAAGCCGCGCTCGAACCACGCGGAACTTCCGGAAACCGAGGTCACGGCCTGCGCGATCCACCCGCCGGTGCAGGACTCGGCGGTGGCGAGCATGAGGCGGCGTCGCTTCAAGCGCGCGCCGAGCCGCGCCGCGAGCGGGGTGAGCACGTCGCGCGCCATGGCGTTCCGCCGCGAGGCCGTTCCCGCGTCAGAAAAACAGGCGCTTCACCAGCGCCATTAGCATCAGCGTGTAGAACGCGGCGACGATGTCGTCGAACATGACGCCCAGGCCCCCTTTCATCGACCGGTCGATCGAGCGGATCGGCGGGGGCTTGAGCACGTCGAAGAAGCGGAAGGCGAGGAATGCGAACGCCCGCCAACCCCAGTCCTCGGGCGTAAGGAGCAGCACCAGCATCATCGCGACCACCTCATCCCAGTTCATGCCGCTGTGGTCCGGGATGCCCAGCGCCCGCCCGGTGCGGCCGCACGCCCACACCCCGACCCCGAAGAACGCCACGATAACCCCGAAAAGGGAGAGCGGCGGCAGCACGAGATCGAGCGCGATGAAAAGCGGGAACGCGAGCAGCGTGCCCGCAGTGCCGGGGGCGAACGGCGCGAGCCCGCTGCCGAAACCGAGCGCCACGAAATGCGCCGGGTGCGCGAGGACGAATGCGGGAGTCAGCCGTGGAATCATGCGAAATGATCGAACCCACGGCGCGCGGCGGGAACTGTCTTCCCGGCGGCGTCTCGAAGCACCGCAGCCGGTCTGCCGGGCACGATCACGCCGATGCGCGTCAGCACGATGTCGAGCTCCTTTCCTGTCGCTTCGATCTCGGCGCGGCTGGAGGGTGGCGCGGTGAAGACGAGCTCGTAATCATCGCCCCCGGCGAGCACGCACTCCTGCGCGAGCGCCTTGTCCGCGCAGGCGGCGATCGCCGGAGCGCGCGGGACTTTCTCCCAGGCAAGCTCGGCGCCGACCCCCGAAGCTTCCAGTATATGGCCGAGGTCCGCAAGCAGGCCGTCGGAGACGTCGATCGCGCTGCGCGCGAGGCCGCGCAGGCGTCCGCCCAGCTCGACGCGCGGCTCGGGCGCGTGCAGGCGCTCCAGGCAGGCTTCGCGCGCGTCGGCCTCCAGACGCACCCGCCCCTCGAGGTACGCGATCGCGAGCGCGGCCTC
>DATBLP010000099.1:0-4473 GCA_036555245.1 Burkholderiales bacterium | reverse complement strand
CGGGTTGCAGGAATCGGCTCGCCTGCCCTCACCCATCTTCACTCCGGCAACCAAGGCCGAAACGGGCCACGACATCAACATCTCGGAAGACGAAGCGGCGCAGATTGTCGGACTTGAAACGGTGCAGAAGGTTCGTAACCTCACGCTTCGGCTCTACTCGCGCGGTGCGGCCCACGCCGAGCCCCGCGGCATCGTCGTGGCGGATACAAAGTTCGAGTTCGGTCGCGTGCTGGACGGTCCCCTGGCGGGCGAAGTCATCCTGATTGACGAAGTGCTGACACCCGATTCCTCGCGGTTCTGGCCGCGAGATTTGTATAACCCTGGCGGTCCGCAACCGAGCTTCGACAAGCAGTTCGTCCGGGACTATCTGGAATCCATTCGATGGAACAAGCAGCCACCGGCTCCCAGCCTGCCTGACGACGTCGTCCTCAAGACGCGAGACAAGTACGTGCAGGCATTCCGATTGCTGACAGGCCTGGATCTCGAATAGGAACCCCCGTGCGCGAGCAACTCGACCGGTTGATCGAGGAGATGGTGACCCGGGGAATCCGGTATCCCGACGCGCAACGGGAATTCGAGCGCCGCTTTATCGCCCGTGTGCTGGCGCGCGAGGACTTCAATCTGTGCCGTGCCGCCGAAGAACTCGGCATGCACCGGAACACGCTAAGTCGGAAAATTTCTGAACTGCGATTGAGGCGGACAGGGGCTTGAGGGTGCTGGGTGCTTGGTGCCGGGTGCCGGGTGCTGTGCCGGGTACCGGGTGCTGGGTGCTGGGTGCTTGGTGCCGGGTGCTGCGTGCCGGGTGCTGCGTGCTTGGTGCCGGGTGCTGTGCCGGGGGCTGGGTGCTGGGTGCCGGGGGCTGCGTGCCGGGTGCTGTGCCTGAAGGGCCCGGATTATTCATGAACCGTTTGAACGATTCAGTTCAGTCGCAAAGAAACCGTCGAAGCTGGCCGTCCTAATCGCATGAAAAACGCGTCGTAGGCCAGCGACACGGCGTGGGGATGGGGGTCCCCACGCCGCGTTCGGAGACGATAAGCCGAAGACGCGTTTTTCCGGCCTGCTGAGCCGGTTTCGAAGCGACCGAACTGAATCGTTCCCATCATCGGCGAATAAGCCGGGCCTAGAGCGCTTGACATCAATCTCGCCGTCACTATAATTAGCAGTCGCGCTTGGCGAGTGCTAAGCGCACGAGAGGGTCCGCTTCACCCGCGAGGAGGACGTCCTCCTCGCAGCTGCACGAATTTCGGCAACTGTCGGACATCCGGTTACCTTCCATCACTTGTTGTGGAGTGACACACCATGAACGTCAGACCGCTACACGACCGCATCATTGTTCAGCGCCTGGAAGAAGGCGAGCAGCGCATCGGCGGCATCATCATCCCTGATACCGCCAAGGAAAAGCCCCAGCAGGGCAAGGTGATTGCCGCCGGCAACGGCAAGACCACCGACGAAGGGAAACGCCTGCCCCTCGATGTGAAAGCCGGCGACACGATCCTCTTTGGAAAGTACTCGGGTCAGGAAATCAAGCTCGACGGCGACGAGTACCTCATCATGCGCGAGGACGAAGTGTTGGCGGTCGTGGAGAACGGCGCCAAGGCCAAGAAAAAGTAGTTTCACTGACCCAATACATGGAGTAGCGAACAATGGCAAAACAGATCGTCTACGGCGAGCAGTCGCGGCAGGCCATCCTGCGCGGCGTCAACCAGCTCGCCGACGCCGTCAAGGTCACACTCGGTCCCAAGGGCCGCAACGTCGTCCTCGACAAGAAATTCGGATCGCCGACCATCACCAAGGACGGCGTGACCGTGGCCAAGGAAATCGAGCTCAAGGATCCACTCGAGAACATGGGCGCGCAAATGGTGCGCGAAGTCGCCAGCAAAACGTCGGACATCGCCGGCGACGGAACGACAACAGCGACCGTGCTGGCGCAGGCCATCTACCGGGAAGGCGCGAAGAACGTCGTGGCCGGCGCCAACCCGATGGAGATCAAGCGGGGCATCGAGAAGGCGGTCGACGCCGTCGTCGAAGCCCTCAAAAAGCAGTCCCGGTCGGTCACCGAAAACTCGATGATCGCCCAGGTCGGCACCATTTCGGCCAATGGCGACGAGACAATCGGCAAGATCATTGCCGAGGCCATGCAGAAGGTCGGCAAGGACGGCGTCATCACGGTCGAAGAGGCCAAGACGCTCGAAACGTCGCTGGACGTGGTGGAAGGTATGCAGTTCGACCGTGGCTATCTGTCACCGTATTTTGTGACCGATGCCGAGCGCATGGAAGTTGTGCTCGAGAATCCGATTCTTCTGATTCATGAAAAGAAGATCAGCTCAATGAAGGACCTGCTGCCGGTGCTCGAACAGGTGGCACGCATGAGTCGTCCGTTGCTCATCGTGGCAGAGGACGTCGAAGGCGAGGCGCTGGCGACGCTGGTCGTCAACAAGCTGCGCGGAACCCTCCAGGCGGCGGCGGTCAAGGCCCCGGGGTTCGGCGATCGGCGCAAGGCCATGCTCGAGGACATCGCGATTCTGACCGGCGGCCGCGCCATTACCGAGGATCTCGGTATCAAGCTCGAGAACATCAAAATCGACGATCTCGGCAAGGCCAAGAAGGTGACCATCGACAAGGACAACACGACCATCGTCGAAGGTGCAGGCAGCAAGCAGGCGATCGAGGGCCGCGTCAAGCAGCTGCGCAGCCAGATCCAGGACACCACGTCCGACTACGATCGCGAGAAGCTGCAGGAGCGCCTCGCCAAGATCGTTGGCGGCGTCGCGGTCATCAAGGTGGGCGCGGCAACCGAGACCGAGATGAAAGAGAAAAAGGCGCGGGTCGAGGATGCGATGCATGCGACCAAGGCAGCCGTCGAAGAAGGCATCGTGCCGGGCGGCGGCGTGGCACTGCTGCGTGCGGGCAAAGCGCTCGAAAAGCTGAAGCTCGACGGCGATCAGCAGATTGGCGTCAACATCATCGGTCGGGCGCTCGAAGAGCCCCTGCGCTGGATTGCCACCAACGGCGGCCAGGAAGGATCGATCGTCGTGCAGAAGGTCAAGGATGGCGAGGCCGACTTCGGCTTCAACGCCCAGACCGAGAAATACGAGAGCCTCGTGAAGTCGGGCGTCATCGACCCGACGAAAGTCGTGCGGTCGGCACTGCAGCATTCGTCCTCGATCGCGTCACTGCTCTTGACCACCGAGGCGTTGGTCTCAGAGATTCCGGAAGAGAAGAAGGAAGCTCCAATGCCCGGAGGCCATGGGGGCATGGGCGGGATGTACTAACGCGCGACAGGTTAGAGGGTAGAAGTTAGAGGGTAGAGGTAGAAGGAAAGGGCCCGGCAGGCATGCAGCTTGTCGGGCCCTTGTTATTCACGAAGGGTTTCTTACCTGAGGGTGAAGGTCAGCTCGATCGTGATGATGACCGGAACTTCCTGTCCCTTGTACCTGCCAGGGACGAACCGCCATTGCCGCACGGCCTTGATCGCTTCCTGATCCAGACCGAACACCGGATCGAGCGAGCGGACCACCTGAATGCGCCCGCATTGACCGCTCGGTTCCACGATGCATTCAATCTCAACGCGGCCCTGAATCTTCGCGCGCATCGCATCGGCGGTGTATTGCGGCTTGGCATCCCTGAGGAGGCGCGGACTCTCGACGCCGCTTCCCGGACGGTACGCACCACCGCCCGCTCCGCCGCCAAAGCCTTCACCAAGCCCTGAACCCGTTCCCGATCCGATGCCGGTGCCGGTTCCCGTGCCCGCGCCGCCGCCGGTACCGGTGCCGAGCGACACCGTTGGGCCGTTTCCCTCGATCGCACCTGGAATCACCGTGGGCTCGATGGCTGCGGCAAGCGTCTTTGCCGGAATACTGAGCGCCTGTTCTGGTTCCTTGTCTGGCGGCTTCTCGACGGGTTTCTCGAGTTCCGGCTTCTTTGCGACGGGGACGGTGATCTTGTCTCTGCCTGGCAGCTCGGCCTTGCGAGGCGGTTCGGGTGACTTGTTGCCGCCGCCACCGCCGCCACCACCTGGACCTGGCGTTGCCAGAAAGATGATCCGGTTGCTCAGATCGTCCGGCTGGTTGAAGATTTTCGACCCGTCTGGTGTGGGCGAAAAGCGAATCGCGAGCACGATCAAGCCGACGAAGGCAATGTGCGTGAGGAAGGACGCGCCCAAGGCACCTTGCATGCGCTTGCCCTGGCGCTCGAAATTGAACAGAACTTCCCCGGGACGTCGATCGTCCAGGTGCACGCTCAAATGACCGACTGGCACGGTTTCGGGGCCCTGCGTCGTTGGCATGATTGAGAAGCTAGGTCCGCCTCTCTCTATTGTCCGATGCCTTGCGGCCTCGTGCAACTGCAAAAAGGAGGCCTACTGTGGGGGATGGGGCGGATGGGGCGGATGAGGAGGATAGGGATGAGGAAATCAGGAGCAGGCGGAAAACTGAGAAGATGGGGGCAACGCGGACGATCAGTCTCAAGGAAGAA
>DATBLP010000013.1:0-25465 GCA_036555245.1 Burkholderiales bacterium | reverse complement strand
ACCAAGCCGCCGATGCTCGTCTGGCAGGGCATCGCCTCCACCGGAGGCGCGCGCGAGTGGACACTGCGGCGTCTGCGTATTCCGAGCGTCGCGTACAGCCTGCTCACCGCGTTCCTGGTCTTCCTGCTCGCGAGGAAGCTTTCCGGTACGCTCGAGACGGGGCTCGTCGGCGCGCTCTGCTACCTCGCCTTCTTCAGCACCTACCGCTACGGCCGGCCCTTTCTCACCAATCCGCCCGAGGCGTTCTGGCTGTTCCTGCCCTTTTTCGCGCTCCTCTACTGGCGGCCCGCGGCCTTTGAGTCGCGGCTCGCGCCGCTCCTGTTCGGTGCGGCGGTCGGCATCGGCACGCTCTACAAGTCGTTCGCGCTGGTCGCGCCCGTCGTACTCGGCTTCGCCTGGTGGTACTTGCACCATCGCCGCTATCGGGCCGGCGATTTCCTCATGCGCGACGCCTGGAAGGTCTGCGCCGCCGCGCTCGTCGCGCTCGGCGTGTTCGCCCTGTGGTTCGCCCTGGATCCCGATCCGCGGGCGATATGGAACGAGTTCGTCCTGTACGAGAACATGGGGAAGATCGGCGCGCGCGGCGGAAGCTATCTCGGAAATCTGCTTTGGGGCGAGTCCAGCATCTGGAGCCTCGCGCTCGACTACCCGCTGAACGCGGGGCTGCTCGTTTTTCCCGTTGCGCTGCTCTTTCTCGTCGCATTCAGGCGGCGCCGGGAGACGGACGATGCGGAAAAGCTGTTGTGGATCTGGGTGCTGAGCCTCTTTCTGGTTTTCAGTCTGCCGAGCCAGCGTTCCGGACGCTATCTGCTTTCGGCCATGCCGGCAATCGCGGCGCTCGCCGCGCTCAACTGGCAGCGCATCCCCCGCTGGGCGTTTGTCGCGAGTCTCGCCGCGACCGGTGCGCTCCTCGCCCTGATGGCGTGGCTGTCGCTGCGCCTTCAGCTCGAGATGGCCGCGGCGCAGCCGTATCCCGCGTGGCACTGGATTCTCCTCGCCGGCACCGGTGCGCTCCTCGCGGTCGCGATATTCGTGCCCCGTTTCACCCGGCCGGTCCTTTGCAGCGCGGTCTTCCTCGCCTTCGTTTCGTTCGCCGCTTTTCTGCGGCCGCTCGACGGCGAGCTCGGCAGCTATCCCCCGGAAGCGCGCCGCCTGGCCGAAGGGAAGATCGTGGGGGTGCCCTGCAAGTTCAGGGCGGATTTCGAGCAATATCGCTTCGTTCTTCCGGGTGCCGACGTGCAGGGGTACCGCGAAAGCCGCAATTTCAGCGTGGCCGAGCTCGGCGCGAGGTTTCCGCTCTTCGTCGCGCAGACAGCGATCGCGGAAGGGTCTTGCGCGGGCTGCAGGATCCTCGGGACCAGGCTGAATCTGCAGGGCCGCCTGAGCGCCGAGGAGAACCGCGAAATGCTTCGCGGAAGAGTCTTCGACCATCTGTTCGTGAAGGAAGTGCTGATCGCGTCTCCGGGCGTGGCCGCGGGCGCCGCGCCGATTCCCCCTAGAGAGAGCTGCCGCTGATGGGCGCTCCGGCCGGCGGCGGGGGCGCGTTGCAGCGCGTGCTCGTGCTCGTCACCGTGCTTGTCGCCTGCGGCGCCGGAGTCTTCAAGGCGATCGGCCACGCCGGGCCCGCACTCTTCCAGGTTCCGCGGTCGGCGGGGCCGCGCGACGAGGCGCCGCGAATGCAGACGAGCTTCATCTCGACGCGAAGGGGCGTGTTCGCGCACGCCGCGTCGCTCGTCGAGACCCGCGACGGGCGCGTGCGCGCCTTCTGGTATTCGGGGAGCAGGGAAGGCGCGCGCGACGTCGAGATCCGCGGCGCGGTGCTCGACCCGCAATCCGGGCAATGGAGCGCGGAGCGCACGGTGGCGACGCGCGAGGCCACGCAGCGCTCGCTCAGGCGATTCGTCTCCAAGCTCGGCAACCCGGTGGCGGCGCGGGGCGCCGACGGGACGCTGTGGCTCTTCTACGTCACCGTGTCGGTCGGGGGATGGGCTGGGAGCTCGATCACGGCGATCTCCTCGAAGGACGAAGGAGAGACCTGGAGCGCCGCGCGCCGGCTCGTCACTTCGCCCTTCTTCAACCTCAGCACGCTCGTCAAAGGAACGCCGTTTCTCTACGCGGACGGGAGTCTGGGCCTGCCCGTCTATCACGAATTCATCGGCAAGTTCGGCGAGATACTGCGCGTGGACGGATCCGGCGCCGTCCTCGACAAGGCGCGCCTCAGCCATGGCAGGTTCAGCCTGCAGCCCGTCGTGCTGGTGAAGACCCGGAGCGAAGCGCTGGCGCTGATGCGCTACGCGGGATCGGAGTCTCCGCGCCGGGTGATCGTCGCTTCGACCCGCGATGCCGGGGCGCACTGGACGCCCCCCGAGAAGTCCTCGCTTTCGAATCCGGACTCGGCGCTTTCCGGCGCGGTGATGAGCGACGGCGCGATCCTGCTCGCGCTCAACGACGTGGAGCACGACCGCGACGTGCTGTCGCTTGCGGTCTCGCGCGACGGCGGCGTGCGCTGGAGCGCCGTGCGCGATCTGGAGAATCAGCAGGGGGATCGCGCCGCGCCCCTCGACCAGTCGCGCTATGCGAGCAGCGTCGCCGCGCTCGCCAGGGACTCGGGCGCCGCTCCCGCGGACGCGCTCGCCATCGCCGAGTCCGTGAAGCTCCGCTCCTGCCGGTCGGGACGCTGCGGCTTCCAATTCTCCTATCCGTACCTGATCCAGGCCGGCGGCGGCGACTTTCACCTCGCCTACACCTGGAACTCGGCCTTCATCAAGCACGTCCGCTTCAATCGCGCGTGGCTGGATCGGCAGCCGGAAAAATCGCCCGATGGCCGGCCTCACTGATCTGACGGGTCTCGCCGGCCTCGCCGTCGCCGCGGCTGCCGCGTGCATGAGCGCTCCGCTTTCGCGCCGCACGCGTGCCGCATGCGCGATTCTCGTCGCCATCCTTGCGCTCGTGCCGCTCGGAGACTTGCCGCCCGCCGCGTACCCGCGCGGCGCGATCGGCGATCCGAGCGTCGCGAGCGTACTCCTCCTCCTGCGTTTCGTTCTCGGCCGCCACTTCGGCTGGAGCTCCGTGGACGCTCGTGAGAAGCTCGCGCTGCAGGTCCTGATCGCCGCCGCGGCGGTCGCGCTCTACCCGCTCGCCCTGGGGATCGGCCCGTTCGACCCGTACCGCCCTGGATTCGGGAGTCCCTGGCTCATCGGTGCGCTCTCGCTCGCGGCGCTCGCTGCGTGGGGGGCGCGCATGCCGCTCGTTGCGCTGTGCATCGCGCTGGCGCAGCTCGCATGGGCGTTCGGCTGGTACGAGTCGGGGAACCTCTGGGACTATCTGCTCGATCCGCTGCTCTCGGCCTGGGCGCTGGGCGCGCTCGCGCTGCGCGGGGCGAGGCGGCTGCTGCGCGCAAGGGCGGGGGCGCCGACCCCCGGGGTTCAATCTAGATGGAACGCCTGAGCCGCCCGGCCAGCAGCCGGCTCGTGAAACAAATGAAACAAAAAATAGGCTTCCTCCCGTTGCATCTGTCGACCCGCCTGCGCAGTCCTGCTTCAGTGGAATAAGCTCCCGCCGAAACGGGTATACCTGTCGACTGTCCAATATAATCCCGTCCCTGACGCAACGAAAGGAGCCAATATGCGCACGCTGATGATCTGTCTGCTCGCCCTGCTCGCGGGGCCAGCCCTGAGCCCGTCTCTCCACGCCGCCGGAACGGATTCGCCGGCGCCCGCGGCGCGGCCCGTCGATCCCGACTACGAGAGCGGCAAGAAGGCGGTCGCGGCCCAGAACTGGAAAGGAGCGCTGGACAGCTTCAACCGCGCCGCCGCGCACGACCCGAAAAACGCCGACGTGCAGAACTATCTCGGCTATGCCTGGCGCAAGTCCGGCAACCTCGATCTCGCCTTCAAGCACTACAACGAGGCGCTGCGTCTCGATCCGAACCACAAGGGCGCGCACGAGTACATGGGCGAGGCGTACCTGATGGCGAACAATCTCCCGAAGGCCGAAGAGCACCTCGCGCGGCTGAACAAGATCTGCCTCTTTTCCTGCGAGGAATACCGGGACCTGAAGAAGGCGATCGAAAGCTACAAATCGGCCCGGAGCGGGGCCAAGTAGAGCTTCGAGCGGTCCCCAAAACAAAAACGCCCGGGAATCCGGGCGTTTTCACTCGAGAAACTCTCTGCCGGGTCTTTCCCGGGGCACGGTGACTATTTGAGGTGCTTGTTGACCAGCTTGGTCATTTCGAACATCGTGACGCTCTTTTTGCCTCCGAACACCGTCTTGAGCGCGTCGTCGGCGTTGATCATGCGGCGGTTCTTGGAGTCCTGGAGCTTGTTCTTCTTGATGTAAGCCCAGATCTTCTTGGTGACTTCGGTGCGCGGTATCGCTTTGGAGCCAACGACTTCGGCGAGCGCGGCGCTGGGGGTCATGGGTTTCATGAATGCCGCATTGGGTTTTCTCTTCTTGGCCATCGTATATCTCTCCTCTAATTACGAGCTGGGGTTTGGGTGACGCCGCACTAACGGTACGGGCAACGCGAGAGTGCGTCAACCCGAGGGAAAAGTCAACCACCTCGAGCGGCATTTTCCTCTGCGGAAAAGCAAACCCCCGGCTCGGGTTCGCTATAATCGGCGGGCTTGAGTCCCCGATCGACTTTCCCTACCTCCCCTGACAGCAGCCTGTCGAATTGACGGCACTCGCATGGATCGCGCCAGGAAAAACGTCGCTGTTCTCGCTGCCTGCCAGGCGCTGCTGTTCACCAACAACTCCACCGCCATCGCTCTGAATGGTCTCGCCGGCTGGGCGCTCGCCTCGAACAAGGCCCTGGCGACGCTGCCCGTCACCGGCTGGGTCGTCGGCGCGGCGCTTTCCACCTTTCCGGCCTCGCTTCTCATGAAGCGCTTCGGCCGCCGCGCCGGATTCACCGTCGGGGCGCTGATCGGGATGATCGGCGCCGCGATCTGCTCCTGGGCGCTTTATCTCGGAAATTTCTGGCTTTTATGCCTTGGCACCATGGTGTTCGGCATCTACAACGCGGTTGCCCAGTACTACCGCTTCGCCGCGGCGGACGCGGTAAGCACCGACTTCAGAGCCAAGGCCATCTCGCTGGTCCTGGTCGGGGGGCTCGTTGGCGGCCTCATCGGTCCGGAGGTCAGCAAGCACACCGTCGACCTGCTGGCTGAGCGCTATCTCGGCGCTTATCTTTCGCTCATCGGTTTCCTGGTGCTGGTCGTGCTGGTGGTGCAGCGGCTCGACATTCCCGCGCTCTCCAGTGCCGAGCACAGGGCGCCGGCGCGGCCGCTGCGCGAGATCATGGCGCAGCCGAACTTCATCGTCGCCGTGACCGGGGCCGCCATCGGCTACGGGGTGATGAACCTGCTCATGACCGCCACCCCGCTGGCGATGGGCTTGTGCGGCCATCCCTATTCGGCGGCGGCGACCGTGATCGGCTGGCACGTCGTGGGCATGTTCGGCCCTTCGTTCTTCACAGGCTCGCTCATCAAGCGCTTCGGGGTGCTGCAGGTGATGCTTGCGGGCGCGCTGATCCTCTATGGCTGCGTCGGAATCGCGCTCTCGGGCATCAGCGTTCCGCATTTCTGGTTTGCCCTGGTGCTGCTCGGCATCGGCTGGAATTTTCTCTACATCGGCGGCACCACGCTCATCACCGAAGTCTGCGCGCCCGCCGAGCGCGCCAAGACCCAGGGTGCCAACGATTCGATCATCTTCATCGTGATGGCGACCAGCTCCTTCAGCTCGGGCGTGCTGATCGACCAGAGGGGTTGGCAGGTCCTGAACTGGCTGGCGCTGCCCTTCGTCACTGCGGCCGTCGCCGCGATCCTCTGGCTGCTGCTGAAGCGCCGGCTCGCGGCGGCCTGAACGCAGTGGCGGAGGAACCCAGGCTCGACCCGCAGGCGCGCGCCGTGCTCGAGCGTGCGGCGCGCTCGGGCGGCCCCGCGCTCGATTCGGTGAGCGCGGCCGAAGCGCGGCGCCTGTACCGCGAAACGCGCCTCGGGCTTGCGCCTCCTCCGGTCGCGATGGAGGAAACGCGCGACTTTTTCTTTCCGGGCCCGGGAGGGCAGATCAAGGCGCGCTACTACCGTCCGCCCGGCGGGAAGCCGGGCGAAGCTCTGCCGGCGGTGGTGTACTTCCACGGCGGCGGCTGGACCTGCGGCGACCTCGATACGCACGACAGCGTCTGCCGTGGGATCGCGCTGCATGGCCGCTGCGCCGTCGTCGCCGTCGACTACCGCATGGGGCCCGAACACAAGTTTCCCGGCGCGGTCGAGGATGCGGTCGCGGCGGTGACCTGGGTCGGCGCGAATGCGCGCGCGCTCGCGGTCGACGCCTCGCGGCTCGTCGTAGCGGGCGAGAGCGCCGGCGGCAACCTCGCCGCCGTCGCAGCGATCGCCCTGCGCGAGTCTGGGCCGGTGCTTGCGATGCAGGTGCTCGTGTACCCCGTGGTCGATCAGGCGAGCGACACGGATTCCCTCAGGCGTTTCGCGCACGGCTACTCGCTCACGCTCGAGCTGCTGCGCTGGTACCAGAGCCAGTATCTTCGCGACGAGCGCGATCGCGCCGATTGGCGGGCTTCACCCCTGCGCGCCCGCGACCATTCGCGGCTTCCGCCTGCATACATTGTCACGGCCGGTTTCGATCCGCTGCTCGACGAGGGCCGCGCCTACGCCGATCGGCTCGCGCAGGCCGGCGTTTCGGTCGTCTACGAGTGCTTCGAAGGCCAGATCCACGGATTTCTTCCCATGGGCGGCGCGATCGCCGCGGCGCATCACGCCCACTACCGCATCGGCCAGATGCTGCGAACGCGTTTCGGGACGTTTCCCGGCGTGCGTCCCTGAACAGCGTAGAATTGCGGCGTCCACGAGCCTCATCGACGATTGCACATGCTCGCGCCAGCGAAGAAAGCTCCCGTCGAACGCAAGAGCGTGCGCGCCGCCTGCCCGCACGATTGCCCGGACACCTGCGCGCTCACCGTCACCGTCGACGATGGCATCGCGGTCAAAGTGGAAGGCGCAAAGGATCATCCGTTCACCGCGGGCACGCTGTGCACCAAGGTCGCGCGCTACCTGGAGCGCGTCTACAGCAAGGATCGCCTGCTGCATCCGCAGATGCGCGTCGGCCCGAAGGGCAGGGGCGAGTTCAGGCGCATAAGCTGGGATGAGGCGCTCGACACGATCGCCGCGAGATTCAAAGCAATCGCGGCCGAGGATCCGCAAGGCATCCTCCCCTACGACTACGCCGGCACCATGGGCTACGTGCAATGGCACTCGATGGGCCGGCGCTTCTTCAACCGGCTGGGCGCGTCGCGGCTCGATCGCACCATCTGTTCCGCGGCGGGCAAGGCCGGAATGAAGATCACGCTCGGCGGCTCCTACGGAATGGATCCCGAGCGCGTCGACGAGGCGAGGCTCATCCTCATCTGGGGATCGAACCCGATCGTCTCCAATCTGCATTTCTGGTCGCGCGCGCAGGAGGCCAAGCGCCGCGGCGCGAGGCTCATCGCGATCGATCCCTATCGCAGCCTCACCGCGGAGAAATGCGGCGAGCACATCGCGCCGCTGCCGGGAACGGACGGAGCGCTCGCGCTCGGGATGATGCACGTGATCATCGGCGAGGGCCGCTACGACCGCGACTACGTAGAAAAGTACACCCTCGGCTTCGAGCAGCTGAGAGAGCGCGTCAGGGACTATCCGCCGCAGAAGGCGGCGGGCATCACCGGGCTTCCCGCGGAGAGAATCGTCGCGCTCGCCCGGGAATATGCCGGGACGCGGCCCGCGGCGATCCGGCTCAACTACGGCTTGCAGCGCCACTCGGGCGGGGGCATGGCGGTGAGGAGCATCCTGTGCCTGCCGGCCCTCACCGGCGACTGGCGCCATCCTGCGGGCGGGGCGGTGCTCGCTACCTCGGGATTTTTCGGGATGAACGATGCGAAGCTCGAGCGCCCCGATCTGCTGAAGCTCTCAAAGAACGCGAACCCGCGCACCATCAACATGGTGGCGATCGGCGACGCGCTGCTCGGCGCGAAGCCGCCGATCCGCGCGCTCTACGTGTACAACTCGAACCCCGTCGCGGTGGCGCCCGATTCGGGCAAGGTGCTGAAGGGATTCTCGCGCGAGGATCTCTTCACCGTGGTGCACGAGCAGTTTGCGACCGACACCTGCGACTACGCGGACATCGTGCTTCCCGCGACGACGCAGCTCGAGCACCACGATGTGCACACCGCCTACGGGCATCTGTACGTCATGGCGAACAGCCCGGCGATCGCGCCGCTCGGGGAATCGCTGCCGAACAGCGAGGTGTTCAGGAGGCTTGCCGCGCGCATGGGCTTTGCCGAGGATTGCTTCAAGGACAGCGACGAGGACATCTGCAGGCAGGCGCTCGAGTCGTCCAAGCCGGCCATGCGGGGAATCGAGTGGGATTCGCTCAAGGCCAGGGGCTGGCAGCGACTCGCGGTGCCGGAGCGCTTTGCGCCATTCGCTCAAGGGGGCTTCGGCACGCCTTCGGGCAAGTGCGAGTTCTACAGCGAGACAGCAAAGGCGATGGGCATGGATCCGCTGCCGGCGTACGTCCCTCCACGGGAATCGGTACAGTCCAATCCCGGGCTGGCCGCGAAGTACCCGCTCGCAATCATTTCCCCGCCCAACCGGCATTTCCTCAATTCATCCTTTGCCAATCTGCCGTTCGCGATCGCCGAGGCGGGCGAGCCGAGCCTCGACATCAATCCCAAAGACGCGGCCGCACGCGGCGTCAGGGACGGGGACAGGGTGCGCATCTTCAACGACCGCGGCGCCTTCACCGCCCGCGCGTTCGTCGGCAAGAGAGCGCGCGAAGGCGTGGTGGTGGCGCTCTCGGTGTGGTGGCGAAAGCTCGCGGCCGACGGACGCAACGCCAACGACGTGACCTCGCAGGCCTTGAGCGACATCGGCGGGGGCGCGACCTTCTACGATTGCCTGGTCGAGGTGGCCCCCGCCGGACAAGGACAGCGATGACGCGGGCATCGCGCCTCAAACCGGAAGCCAAGGACGCCCTGATCGTCGTCGACGTGCAGAACGACTTCTGTCCGGGCGGCAGGCTCGCGGTGCAAAAGGGCGACGAAGTCGTGCCGCTCATCAACGCGCTGTCCAGGCGCTTCGACAAGGTCGTGCTCACGCAGGATTGGCATCCGCCGGGGCACCAGTCGTTCGCCACCTCGCATCCGGGCAGCAAGCCCTTCGACTCGATCAGGCTTCCCTACGGCGAGCAGACGCTGTGGCCGGACCACTGCGTGCAGGGCAGCGACGGCGCCGCGCTGCACAAGGACCTTGCGATTCCGCACGCGCAGCTCGTCATCCGCAAGGGCTGGCACCAGGACGTGGACAGCTACTCGGCCTTTCTCGAAGCCGACCGCAAGACCCGCACCGGCCTCGACGCCTACCTGCGCGCGCACGGCGTGAAGCGGGCGTTCGTCTGCGGCCTTGCGACCGACTTCTGCGTTGCCTGGACCGCGCTCGACGCGCGCAAGCTGCGCTTCGCCGCCGTCGTGATCGAGGACGCCTGCCGGGCGATCGACCTGCAGGGCTCGCTCGCCGCGGCGTGGCAGGAGATGAAGAAGGCGGGCATCACACGCGCACAGTCGAGCGACCTCGCATAAGGACTCATCATGGCGATCCAGGGGATGAATCACTTCAACGTGCTTACCGACAAGCTCGTTGCGACGCGCGCCTTCTACGTGGGGATCCTCGGGCTCGCCGAAGGGCCGAGGCCGCCGTTCGATTTCGGCGGCGCGTGGCTGTACGCGGGCGGCCAGCCGATCCTGCACATCTCCGAAGGAAAGCTTCCCGCCGATCCGGCCGGGGTACTCGACCACCTCGCCTTCAGCGCCAGCGACCTCAAGGGCACCGTGGCGAAGCTCGAGGCCCATGGAATCGACTACACGCTGCGCCGGCAGGTGGGCTCCGGCACCTGGCAGATCTTCTGCCACGATCCCTGCGGCGCGAAGGTCGAGCTCGATTTCGCGCCCGACGAGCCGGCTCCGGCGCGGGGCTGAGCCCGCCGGGAAGCGAAGCGATGTCTTCCGTAGCGGATTCCGCCACCGCCGCGCCCGCGGTGCTCGCCCCGGCGGAGAAACCCGGGCAGTGAAGCGCTTGCGCAACGCCTTCGCCGCGCACAAGGCCATCGAGATCGTCGAGGAGGACGGCGTGCGCGTGCTGCAGATCGGCGGCGACGCGATCCAGAGCGCGATGCGCCTGGACGCACCCGACAGGATCGAGCTCGACTACGTGCGCGCCATGCTGGCGTTTCTGCTGTTCCGCCCGAAGCCCCGCGAGGTGCTGATGGTGGGCCTCGGAGGCGGCTCGATGGCGCGCTTCATCCACCAGAGGATGCCCGGGACGCGCGTCTCGGTGGTGGAGATCAATCCGGGAGTCGTGACCGTGGCGCGCAGATACTTTCGCTTCCCCGAAGAGGATGCGAGGCTGGAGATCGTGATCGGCGATGGAGCCGAGGCAGTGCCGCGGCGGCCGGCGAGCTGCGACGTGCTCGTCGTGGACGGCTTCGTCGACGGACGTCCGGCGAAAGATCTGTGCGCGCAGGCGTTCTATGACGGCGCGTTCGCCGCACTGCGAGAAGACGGCGTCATGGTGGCCAACTTCATGTCCGACGACAGGCGGATGGAAGCCTATTGCCGGCGCATCGAAAGGGCATTCGGCCGCCGCCCGGCGCTCCTCCTTGCCGAGGAAGAGGACAACTTCATTGCCTTTGCGCTCCGTGGGGGGCCGCCGCGCATTGCCTGGGCGGAACTGAAGGCGCGCGCTCGCGCGGCGAAGGCGCTCTTCGGCCTGGAGCTCGAAGGAAGTCTCGAATCGCTGCGCCGGCACAGTCCGCACACTTCCCGTTATCTGGAGCTCCAGGGATGACCTCGAACGAAAATCCGTCCGCGGCCGCGGGCCCCGCGCAGGTGCTCTCGCTCGGCGACGCCACCGCCATCATCATCGGACTCATCATCGGCGCGGGAATCTTCGGCACGCCGTCGATCGTCGCCGGCGCGCTCGAGTCTCCGGGGCAAATGATCGCGGCCTGGGTCGCGGGCGGCGTATTCTCGGTGATTGGCGCGTTGTGCTACGCGGAGCTCGCCACGGCGTATCCGTCCGCGGGCGGCGAATACCATTTCCTCGGCCGCGCCTTCGGCCGGCAGCTCGCGTTCCTGTACGGCTGGGCGCGCATGACGGTGATCGTGGCGGGCTCGATCGCCGTGTTCGCGTATCTCTTCGGCGACTACATGTCGCGCGTGTACAGCTTCGGCGCGTATTCCTCGGCGATCTGGGCCGGGCTGATCGTGGTCGTGCTCACCGGGGTCAACTATCTGGGGATCAGGGAAGGCAAGCTTACGCAGAACCTCTTCACTTTTTTCGAGTGCGGCGGGCTCGTGCTCATCGTCGTCGCGGGGCTCGTGCTCGCGCCGGACGCGGGGCCTGCCCCGGCTCCCGCCGCCTCGCCCTGGTACATGGGCGCGGGAATCGGCTCGGCGATGGTGTTCGTGCTCTTCACCTACGGTGGCTGGAACGACGCCGCCTACATCTCCGCGGAAGTGCGCAACCGCGAACGCAACGTGCTGCTCTCGCTCCTTTTCGCCATAGGCGTCGTTACTGCGCTCTATGTGCTCGTGAATCTCGCCTACATGAAGGGGCTGGGCTACGGCGCCATGGCGCGCTCCGACGCGGTGGCGGCGGACCTCCTGAAGCGCGTGTGGGGCTCGGGCGGCGAGAAGCTCATCTCGATCATGATCGCGATCTCAGCGCTCACCTCGGTGAACGGCTCGATGATCGTCGGCGCGCGCTCCAACTACGCGCTCGGGCGCGACTTCCCGATGTTCCGGCTGCTGGCCCGCTGGGACGAGGCGAGCGGCTCCCCGCGCAGCGCCATGCTCGTGCAGGGCGCGATCGCATTCGCGCTGGTGATTTTCGGCGCGATCCAGAACGCGGGATTCAAGGGCCTGGTCGAGTACTCGCTGCCGGTGTTCTGGGGATTCTTCCTGCTGGTTGGCGTCGCGCTCTTTGTGCTGCGGGCCAGGGAGCCGGACGCGCCGCGGCCGTTCCGCGTGCCCGGTTACCCGGTCGTGCCGGCGCTCTTCGTCGCCGTGTGCGCCTACCTGCTGTACGCGAGCCTCGCCTACCACCGCGCCCACGCGCTGGTGGGGATCGCCGTGCTTGCGGTGGGCGGGGTCGTCCTCCTCTTCGGAAACCGGGGACAGACCACGGTTTTCGAGTCGAAGCAGAAATAAGGAAAACCGTGGTCTGTCCCCGGATTGCCGCCTGGTTCGTGACTGCCGCGCTTATGCTTTCGGGCTGCGCCGCGCTCGAGCGGGAGTTCGCTGACAACCGGGTCACCGACGGGCTCCCGCTGGCTTTCGATCCGGAGGTGCCCTATTTCCCGACTCCCGACCAGGCGGTCGATTCGATGCTGAAACTCGCGGGCACCGGCCCGAGAGACGTCGTCTACGACCTCGGCTGCGGCGACGGGCGCATCGTCATCGCCGCGGCGAAATTCTTCGGGGCGCGCGCCGTCGGCATCGACATCGACCCGCTGCCGCTGCGCATGGCCGTGTCCAGCGCCCGGCGCGCCGGCGTCGAGGGGCGCGTGCGCTTCGTGCGCGGCGATCTCTTCGAGGCGGACATCCACGAAGCGACGGTGGTGACCCTGTTTCTCCTGGAAAACGTGAACCGGCGCCTGCTGCCGAAGCTGCTTCGCGAACTGGAGCCTGGCACGCGCATCGTCGCGCACCGCTACAACTTCGGCGATGCCTGGCCGCCGCAGAAGACCGTGAAAGTCGGAGAGAGCACGATCTTCTTCTGGACCGTGCCGAAGCGCTGACAGCGGGGCCTGTTCAGCCGGGATTGGTCGCGGTGATGAACCAGGTGCTGAGGGCTCCGTGGCATGCGCCGTGCACCAGAACGTAGGTCGCCACCCGAACAACCAGGCTTAGCGGCGCGCGCGTCTGGCGCGCGCCTTTCTTTTCTTCGGGCGGGCTCGGGCGGAGCGCTTTTTCTTCGCGGTCCTGGGCGTCCCGAGCTTCACGACAGCCTCACCCGAGACGGGATCGGTCGGGCCGAGGCCGCCGCCGAGGTCCTCGAGCATGCCGCGGACCTCGTCCAGAAGGGAGATCATCTGCGGACGAGCGTCGACGATACTCTGGAAACTCCTCCATTCACCGACCATGCAGAAGCTGCGGTCTCCGGTCTTGATCAACGCCCCTCCGATGAATCCCTTGAGATCGGGTTTCATCTTGCGGTGCGCGTCGATGAAGCGTTCCTCTTCCCCGGGTTTCACGCGGAATCGCACTACATTGAATGCCGTCATTGCGTCCTCCTTTCCAGTGATGTCCGTCGTGCGCGCGCCTAGCGGGCCCGCTTGAACGCCGGCCGCTCCGTGCATCGCCTGCACCAGGCTGCGGTGCGCGGGTGGCGCTCGAGCCCGAGCCCGAACTTTGTCCCCAGCGCCAGCCAGCTCGCCGCGGCGACATCGGCGAGCGAGAAGGCGCCGAGCAGGTAGTCGCGCTCACCCAGGCGCGCCTCGAGCGCGTCCAGGATCCGGTTGAGCTGCGAGCGGTTGTATTCGGCGGCTGCCTTGCTGCGGTCTTCCGGCTTGTACGAGACGGGCGTGTCGAGGCCATGGTAGAGGTACTGCATCATGTACGGCCCCAGCTCGGTCGCGGCCCACACCGTCCAGCAGAGCGCGTCGGCGCGGGCCTGGCCGCCCGCGGCCGGCCACAGGTTCTTCTCGACGCCGTATTTGTGGCCGAGGTGCAGCAGGATGGCGAGCGATTCGAAAAAGCGCTGCTTGTTGTCGATCAGCCCGGGTACCTTGCCGTGCGGGTTCACCGCCAGGTGCATGGGCGAGAGCTGCTCCTTCTTCTTCGCGTCGAGCTCGACGTACTTGTAGGGCAGGCCCAGCTCCTCGAGCGCCCAGGCGACTCGCGTGCCCGAGCTTCGCGGCCAGGAATGGAGTTCGATCGACATGAGTTCTCCTCAGGTTTTCGCGGGCTCCCCCGGGGTTCCATCTCTTTCATCCTGCCGGTCGCGAGCCGGCAGGGCATCGCGGAAGACCTCGAATGTCTTCCAGGCGGGAACCGGCGGCGCGTAATTCGGCCGCGGGGCATACACGGAGTGTTCGACGAGTTTCATCTTGTGGATGTAGCGGGGGCAGGCCGGAAAGATCCTCTTTGTCGTGACGCGAACGATGAATACCGAGCCCGGGTACTCGGCGCGCAAGGGATCGTTCCCGCTGATCTGCGCCGTGCCGTTCACCCGCAGTCGCTTCGGATTCTCGAAGTCGAGGAACAGCAGCCCCACCTGAGGGTTGATAAGGACGTTGCCCCAGGAGCGGTACATTCCGTTGCCGTCGTAGTCGGGAAAGGCGAGCGTTCGGCCGTCGAGGACGCGCACGAACCCGGGCATGCCTCCCTTGTACGAGCAGTCCGGATGGCCCTCGGCGTCGGCCGTAGCCACGAAGAACATGGGGGAACGCTCGATGAACGCGCGGTCTTCATCGGTGAACGCCGCGCGAACGGTCACCTTCTCGAGTCGGTCGGCGAGCTGCCTCGTTTCGCGCGCGTCCTGGAGCTGACGCATCCCGTCGTGATACATCTTGTCCTCAGCCATCCCCCCTCCCTGCATCGCGGAGATTTTCGCTATGTTACTCTCGTCATCCAATGCGCACGACCCGCCGATCACGCCAAGCCGCCGCGCCTGGCGCGCCCGAGCGCCGCGGCCGCCGCTTCCTTCTGGTCTTTTCCCCATGGCGGTCCGGCCGACCTCCCCTGCGGTTCATGCGCGTCGCCGGCCACTGCGACGAGCGCCGCCCGACCCGTTCGTGCCTTCAATCCGAAGGCGACGCGCATAACCAAGACCCTCGCCCTCAACCGCTCCCGAATGCGATTGCCATCGTGCCACCAAGCGTCGAGCTCAGCGGCGGGCCGCTTGCGGCGCGTCCCCTGCTGCGTGCGTTCGGGCTTTCGGGTCCTTCGCTCGCACCTCCTCGTTCCGGCCCATTGCATAGAACTCGTCGTTCGGTCGCATGCTTATCAGGTTGGCCATGCGATTGGATAGAGCGAAAAAGGCGCTGATGGCGCCGATGTCCCAAATATCCTCGTCCGAAAAGCCATGAGCCCGCAGCCCATCGAAGTCGGCATCTCCGACCTCCCCGGAATGGCGGGATACTTTCATGGCGAACTCGAGCATCGCCATCTGACGCGGCGTAATGTCCGCTTTGCGGTAGTTCGTGGCGATCTGGTCCGCGATCAAAGGGTTCTTGGCACGGATACGCAGAATGGCCCCGTGGGCGACGACGCAGTACTGGCATTGGTTGGCGCCCGAGGTTGCGACAACGATCATCTCGCGTTCCGCCTTGGTGAGCCCTCCCTCTTTCTCCATCAGCGCGTCGTGATAGGCGAAAAAAGCGCGAAACTCATCCGGGCGGTGGGCCAGGGTGAAAAACACATTGGGCACGAAGCCCGCCTTTTCCTGTACTGCCAGGATGCGGCCCTGGATATCCTTCGGCAGTTCTTCGAGTTTCGGCACCGGATAGCGGCTGATTGGCTTGGTGTTCATGAAGTCTCCTTCCCGGCGTCTTGTTCACCGTCGGCAAGTCCGTCTGGATTCCCGTCGCTGAGCCGGATTGGGGGCATGCCTCACGTCCGCTACGGCCCGGAAAAGCCGATTGTGATCCCGCCGGGCGCACGCACGAGGGCGAGGGTGACGCCTTCCATTATGCGCTTGGGTGCCATGATTTCCTCGGCGCCCTCGTGGACCGCCCTGGCGAAAGCTGCCGCGGCATCCGCGACGTGGACATAAGGGACGCTGCCCGGCGACTCGGATGGCTCGGTGAGATGAATCCCTCCGCCGCCCCGGGCGGAGTAGGCAAACAGGTGGTACTCACCGCCCGGCATCGGGAAGCTCGGCTTGAATTTCCAACCCAGAACCTTCGCGCACCAGGCCTTGGTCGCGGCGGGATCGCTGCTGCCGAAATCCGTGTGCGTGATCCAGCCGTAAAGGCCGCGCGTGGGCACATGCTTCGGTGCCGACACGCGCGAGGACCGTCGCGCAGGCGATTTCCTGCCTGCCTTCTTCACCCTTGCTTTAGCCTTCTTCGCCATGTGATTACCCCTTGAGGCGACAACGATTGGGCGCCGGGTTGCCGTCAATAGCTGGCGCCCGTCCGCAATGGATTCATGGACTAGGCGCCGTTCGCCGGTTGCGCATGCGGCTTCTTGCGCGAGAACGCCCAGAAGATCAACTGCGGTAGCAGAGCCCAGGTGGCGAAATTCAGGGCGAGCGCGGGCATGGTCAACGGGCTGACGTAGCCATGGCCTCGCTGATCGAAGGCATAGGACATGAACGGTATGCCGTGAACCATGTATCGATTGTCGCCGCCGTCCAAGGGGTAGCCCAGGAAATAGCTGCCAACGCCGAGCACCAGGGAAATGAGCCACCGCCAGCGCCAGAGCGCCTGCCAGAGCGCGGGCATTTCGGAAGCAACGACTCGCTGGTTTCGGCGCCATGCCCAGATGGAGGCGGCCAGAACGATGGCTCCGACGATCATGAGAGCGAGGACCATGATGGCACCTAAGGTGTCGGCTCAGCGGGCGCTCAATGCGTCCGCCCCGGAGCGACGGGTTGCGAATGCTTGCACGGGCCTATGGTACCCAATCGGTGTTCCATGGCGGCTATCAGCCGTTCCTTGGAGCCCGCTGTCGGGCATCCATCCACCGCCCATCGGCAAGCACGACCGATGTTTCGACCTGTCTTGCCGGGATTGACCAGTATCTGCGGAGCAGGTAATCCTTGTGCGTGCTGGGGACGACCGTGAATCCGTTCCGCCTATAGAACTCGATGGCCCACGACGCATCTGCCCAGGTGCCGATCAGAACTGGCTTGTCCGTGAGGCTCTGCACGTGGCGCAAAAGGCCTGTCCCCACACCCTTCCGCTGCACGGTTGGCGCGACGTAGGCGTGGCGCACCAGGGCGACTTCTTCCTTGTCCTGAATCCCCATCATCCCCAACAGGCGTCCGTCCTCCTCCGCCACCCAGAAAACGACGCCGTCCGCGATCTCCTTCTCCAGCTCATCCGGCGGCATATAGGGTTCCCGCCACCGGTCGGCAGGAATCACCCCCCGATAAGCCCGCGCAGCGGCGTTGACAATCGCCAGCATGGCCACCGAATCCGCTTCATGACTTCTTCGAATCAGAGCCATCGGTTTCGAGATGCCTTCGCGCCGTAAAGGTCAATCGAATGGTCAGACACGCGCCGCTCCTGTTCCGGCGATCCTGCCGAGCGTGACCGCGCTCAAGAGGCCATTGCCGGAAAGATACCCCCAGACGTGCGCGCCCGATACGCCGCAGGCCGCGCCGCCGCCGGCAAACAGATTCGGCAAAGGCCTGCCGTCGGCATCGAGAACGCGCGCGCGCTCGTCGACGACGAGCCCGCCCTGGGTGTGCAAGAGGGCGCCGGTGACCTTGACCGCGTAGTAGGGCGGGACGAGTTTCGGCTTGGTGGTGAAATCGCGGCCGAAGGGGTCCGGCTTGCCGCCGGCGTAGCTTTCGACTTCCTTCAGGGTCTCGGACAACGAAGGCAGGTCGGGAGCGGGCCGGATTGCGCCCGCCGCGTGCGCCTCGCGGTAGTCCGGGAAGGTCATGCCGAGGCGGTGCAGCCGCTCGTCATAGACGCACCAGGCGCAGCCGCCCGGCTGCTCGAGCACCGGGAGGCATTGCTCCGAATACCCGAGGTGCTCGTTCGAGAAGCGGCGGCCGTCGGCGTTCACCTGGATTCCGCCTTCCATCATCAGCGCCCAGGTGATGAGGACGCCGTGCGGGGTCGCGACGGAGCCGTGGCCCTGGTAGGCGCCCATGTGCTTCACCGCCGCGCCGAGCGCGCGTCCCCACTTCACCGCGTCGCCCCGGTTGCCGGCGTGGCCGAAGTAGAGGGCGTCCGCGATCTCGGGAATGTGCTCGCGCACCATCGCGGGATCGCCGCCGAAGCCGGAGCAGGCGAGCACGAGCGAGCCGTATTCCACTTCCTCGACGGCGCCGTCGGGCCGCCGGAATCTCACGCTGCTCGCCGTCACTTCGGTAACCGCCGCGGAACAGAGCAGGTCGATGCCCGCGCAGGCGCGCAGCAGCGCGGCCATCAGGGCGGCGCCGGTTTTCTCGGGCACCGAGTGCATGCGCAGCGCGCTGTGCCCCGGGTACAGGAATCCCCGCACCAGCTCGAACGGCACGCCGTGCTCGTCCGCCAGCCACTCGATGGCCGGCCCGGAAGCGCGGCACAGCGCATGCACGAGCTTTTCATCCGCCTCGTGCCCGTTCTTGCGCAGAATGTCGGCCGCCATGCGCCCGGGTGAATCGTCCACTCCTTGGGCGCGCTGAAAGCGCGTCGACGCGGCCGGGATGAATCCCGAAGAGAGGGCGGTCGAGCCGGAAGGCGAGGCGTCCCGCTCCAGGATCAGGACGCCCGCCTTCCTGGCTGCCAGCGCCGCAACCAGACCGCAGGCGCCCGCGCCGATCACGACGACCGGGATCTTCAAGCGGTGGGGCGGCGCATCGACGCGTCCGTCGCGAGAAGGCTGAGCGGGTCGAGCGACATCCAAGACACTCAAGGTGTGCGTTGAGCCGCGGACACCGGCCTTGCGGTGTGTGTCGGTTCGAACGCGCGGTCAGGCCCCGACATATCCTATTCCGCGAGCCGTAAGCGCCGCGCACAAGACGAGTGCGACGAGGCCAGCGAACTCCCAAACGATGAGGGCACGAATGGCGCGTATCGTAGCCGGCTCGACCGCTGGAACCGACCCCTGTTTCAGAGACGCGCGCCACGAGAGGAACTGGACGGTGGGATAGATCGAAAGGAGCCCGATGCTTGCGAACAGCAAGAGCTTCGCGACGAAAGGCGCGCTGTGGAAATAATAGCCGGCGCCTTTCTCGAAATAGAGCACGCGGAGCAGGCCCACGGTGAGAATGGCGGCGGCGGACGCACCGTACACCAGGTCCGCAAGCCGGAGCGCGCGCGCGTTCCTGACCGTGAGCTCGCTCCTGATCAGGGCGAACTCGATGGCCAAGGCACTCACCAGCGCGAACGCTGCGATATGGTGCAGGAATGCGAAGACAGCTGACATGATTGGAGCCACCTAAAAACTCATGGGGCGCAACTGGTGCCGTTTAATCGGGCAACCCACCCGGTCCCGAGTCTGCAGCGCGAGAAGCGGCAGCCTACAGTAGCGGAAGGGAGCCTGAAAAACATCGTCACGCTGGGGACAGGTGTTTTCGCAGCCAATCCAGGGTCGCATCCCATGTACGCCGGGCTTCTTCCGGCTGCCTGAAGTTGAACACGTGCCCCGCGCGGGGAACGACGATGAGCTCGACATCGCGCATCCGGTCCTTGAGCGCGCGCTCGAGGCGCCTCGATTCCTCCACCGGCGCGGATGTGTCGTCTGCGCCGTGAACGAGCAGAACCGGCGCCCGAAGCGATTCGACGTAGGTCATCGGCGAGGCAAGCCGCAGCATTTCCTCGAATTCCGCATCGCTCGCCGCACCGGATTCGCGGCGGAAATGCCATTTGATCACGCGAAACGCGACGCGGGATCCCCAGTTGCTGCGCTCGGTGTCGAACCACATTCGGAAATCGGTCACCGGATAGTACGCCACCACCGTCTTGATGTCCGGCGCGTGCGCGGCCATCAGTAGGCTGTAGATTCCGCCCTGCGAGAAGCCCAGCGCGGCGATCCGTTCTCGATCGACCCCAGGTTGGGCGCGCACCAGCTCCAGCGCGGCGACGGGGTCCGAGTTTTCGCGCCACGCGAAGGTATTGCGCCGGAATTTTCCCTCGAGCAGTCGCCGGTAATCGACCGCAACCGCCAGGTAGCCGTGCTGCGCGAGATCCCGCGCCACCCCCTTCATGTCCGCCGCGACCTCGCCGCCCGGCGGATGCACGATCACCGTGGGAAAGGGACCGGGGCCGGGCGGCTGCGCCCATTCCAGATGCAGCCGCAGCGCTCCGCGCGTGACGTCCTCGGTCCAGGTGACGACTCCGATGGGATCGCGGTCGGGATAGATCAGGTAGTGATCCATGCAGCCGCCCAGCTGCACGAGCAGCGCGGCCAGAAGCGCCAAGACCGGACGGCGACGCGGCACGCCCGAAGCTTGCCCGGATGCGATCATGCGCCTGGGCTCCTGGCGCCCCCGGGGCGGGCCGCAGGTGCCGTGACTGTCGCGGTGGAAGCGCGCGATCTGGGCGCCGAGTTCACCGCCTGAATCTCGAACTCCAAGGTGTAGCGGTGAACCGTCTCAGGATCCACCGGTGCTTCCATGGGAACCTCCTCTTCCGTCAGGTCGAGGTGTCCACTCTAGCGGATGAGGTTCCACGTCGGCTCGATCGTGGGGTTAGACAGCACGTGAACTGTGCAACGCCGCACCACCCGCAGTGAGACATATTTAGGGCTCATTCTTTAGCAGCCAGTTGAGGGCTGTCTGCTCATGCTGAAAGAATGCGACGGTCGCTCCTCGATTGACCGCGACGTTCTCGAACAAGCTGTGACCACCCTCAATTTGGCCAACCAGCACGACGATGCGTATTCCAGGTCCCAGCGTTCGAGCAAGTAACTCGCCGCCGCGATAGATATCGACCGCTGAGGGTTGGCCGCTTCGAGCGCGCGAGTCAACCAGAACCTTGTCGATTCCGCGTTCAAATCGGATTTGTGCGAGTTTCGACAATGTTTGCGTCATTTCACCCAATGACGGTGAGCCCAGCGAGGAAACAATAATGTGGGTTCCGTCCGGTGATAAACGAATGTCCTCTGCCATGGGAGTGCTGCCTAACGTCCCGGGGAAGCCCTTGTAGTGGAGGTTATCGGCACGCGACTACAGACAAAAGACCAGCGTGCGATGCTCCCCATGCGTCCGCGTACACCGCCATGTTAGAAGGCGCTACTTGCGGCGACCGGCGTCGAGCGCAATGCCGACAAAGACAATTGCGACGGCGAGGATGACGATCCCAACGAGAATGTCCATGGCTATAGCTTCCCGATTTGGTCAATGCGGCGCTCTATGTGTCGATGAACCAACACGATGCCCGCGACGCTTGTCGCCCGTCGCGGTGGGGCGCGCTGTTAGACGGCAGCCAGAAGGGCGCGGCGAATGGGTTGCGGGAGTTCAAGCGGCGCGAAGAAGCTCTGAGGGTAAAGATACTCTTCGCCTGACTCGTCGATGACTCGAATTTGCCGATGCTTCGCTGCCTCGGGATCTGCGAGAACCTGATAAATCTTGCGGCGTTCCAGAGACACCTGGTACCCGTCGTTTCTCAGACAGACCGCAAATTGCCTGGCTTTCATAGGTTCAGTCGATGTAGCGCTTGATCTTAAGCTCTTTGCGCCCGATCCCATGGGCTTCATACCAGTGTACCTCGGCTAGCCGAAGCGTGCCGTCGGACAGGCGTACCCGGGCGATTCCCTTTCGCTTGCGCCACCGGCCACGGCCAAAAACTTCCGAAGGCGCGCGAGCTCTCGGATGGACGATCCGGTCGCGAAGGTTTCGACATGCGTTACCTCACCGACGATCTCGAAGTACATCAGCTGCCGATACTACGCAATGCCGTGGCCTGCCGTCCAACGTCCCGCATGACCCGCCGCGAAGCGGTCGGTGTCGATGCGGTGGTTAGTTGCCAGATCGCGCCACCAGCGGAAACTTCTCAGGGTGGCGGATGGATTCGACGGCCAGATCCACATCGAGGTCGGGCCAGTAGAGATGATGAGGCCGCGGACGCTCCACCTTCGTGAGCTTGGCGATCGGAGCATCCTTGAACCAAGGGAACTGCGAAAAGGGCACGAACAATTCCTCGGCTCCCAGCATAAGCCAGAAGCCGTGGGTCGAGACGTTCGTCACTTCAACGTCCAAAGTGCTTGCGCCAGGCAGCACGGATGTCATGTTCGTGTTTCCGGACCAATGCTTCGATCGCCCGAACTTGGCGGTCGTTCAGGCCGTAATTCTGCGCCAGTTCAATCGCCGGCTCAAGCCAGAACTTCGCCTCTCCGTCCGCGTGATGCACATGGACACGGAGCCGGGATTCCTCGCGAGAAAAGAAGAAGAACCGAAACCCATCCTCGCGGAAGATTGTCGGGCTCAAGGATCATCCTTCAGGCAACTAACGAATGAAAGGGACTTCCCCTACTCGAAGCGGGTGTGAGCCCGTACGGCATCGAAGTGCCAAGATTGAGTTTGCGCAGTTCAATCGTTTTCGAGCGCGCGGTTAGAGCGCACTGTTACTTGACGTCCTCGAGCTTAACGCCTCGACCCGCACGGAAGCTGGCGCGGGCCTGCTCGACTCGCTTGCCGTCCGCTGCAACCGGTTGTTAGGCGTCATTGTGCCCTTGGCGCCGGAGTACAACATGAGTGGCTTTCTCCGACGCAGCGAACTGAACGCATTCGTATCCTAGAGCGCGCACGTCAATCCCTTCGAACAGTCGCTCTCCCCCGCCCAGCAGGACCGGCGAGATAGCGATGTGCAGCTCATCGATGAGGCCCGTACGAAGATATTGCTGGATGGTGTTAGGTCCGCCGCCAATGCGCACATCCATTCCGTTGGCTGCGTCGCGTGCCCGTTCAAGCGCCTCGTGAATACCGCCCGTGACGAAGTAGAACGTCGTCTCGCCTTCCATCTGGATGGGCGGGCGCGCGTGATGAGTCAAGATGAAGGTTGGAACGTGATAGGGAGGGTTGTCCCCCCACCAGCCTTTCCAGTTCATGTCGGGCCAGGAACCGCGAATCGGTCCGAACATGTTTCTTCCGAGAATCCAGGCGCCAACATTCTTGAAGCCCCGCGCAGCGAAGTCGTCATCGATCCCAGTTGTGCCACCGTCGGCGCCAAATAGGGTCCGTTGGAGCGTGCGTGTCGGGACTAACCACTGGTGCAAATCTGTCCCGCCCATGCCGAGCGGATTCCTGATGTCCTGATTTGGACCAGCTCCGTATCCGTCAAGCGAGACGGTAAAGCCCTCAACTCGGACGCGTGTCATTTTCATGCCTTCCTTTCGATTGACGCCTACCGTGTCGCTTCACCGGCGGCCTGTTGGCCGTCCGGTGGAAGCGAGGGTTAGATTCCGGTCAAGCCACTTCCAGAAGCGCACGAGGATTCTTTTGCGCGATCAAAAGAAGCGTACGGGCCGCCCCTGACGGAGCGCGGCGGCCTTGCTCCCATTCCTGGAGCGTGCGCACGGATACACCAAGGAGCTGCGCGAAGCGGGACTGTGACAGACCAGTGCGTTCGCGTACGGACGTCACCGAAGGAACATTAATCACGCGCCCGTGCTCGCCGTGCTTGATATCGCGAATACTTTCGAGAATCTCAAGACCGATATTGCGTTTTGCCTTAGCCATCGAATTCCTCCTTGATCCTGCGCAGAACGTGAGCAGGGATGTTTTGCTCTTCGTTCTTTGCGTAGATCGTCAGCATCCAAATAACCCCTTCCCGCGTCTTGGCGTAGTAGATCACCCTGATTCCGCCTCGCTTACCGCGACCGGGCTGTGCCCACCGCAGCTTGCGAACACCACCTGAACCCGGGACGATTGCGACTCGTTCTGGGGCCTCAGCCAATGCCGCCTGGAGTTCGGCGTACTCGTCGTCGGTAAAGTAGTCGCCGACAAGGCGCGTAAACAGCTTTGACTCGACAAAGCTGAACATGCCGCATTATACGGCAGTGACGTATAGTGTCAATCGAAATCTAACGCCCGGCATCGGCGGCGGGGCGCTGGCCTATCTGAAGTGGCACTCCATCCATCACCGTCCGCTGCATGCCGTTGTCAGACGGCATTGTGGGGAACCCTGCCGCTCACTCATCACTTACCTCTCCCACCGAGACCAGTTTCGAGCAGTTGACTTTGGGCGCGCAAGAGACCGATGGCAAACACCACGAGCCAGAGCATGTAGCTGAAGACGCTGATACGCTCCGTCACCCCGACCCATGGCGTCGGCAGGTTTGCAGCAATCCGGGGCCCATCCAAACCCGCCAGCGTGCCAAACGCGACGACTACCAGAATTGTCCCGACGGAGTAGAGGCGGAACCACTTGCCGAACGTGGATGTTCCGAACCCGATGATAAGCAGAATGAAGAGAACATCCACACTCGCCAGGACTATATGCATCGTATCGGCCAGCGTACGCTCGGCTCCACGAAGATGCATCGGGGCAAGAAATGGCGCCACCAAGTCGACGATAGCGACTCCGACCAACAGTCCGCCCGCAACGCGCAGCGGGCGCTTTCCACCGGCAGATCCCCAGACGCCCAATCCGAATGCGATCACAAGGACAGAATACGCAAGGCCACGCAGAAGGACGAGCGGTCTCGTCGGGGCGCCGATAGCAAAGGTCTCACTGATGGTTTGGGCGGTGTAGCTGTAGCCTTCCCATCGTATGGCTGCGAGCATGTCAGTGGAGACATAGAGCACGGGTGCCAAGATACCGCAGACGAGAAGCAGCGTTCGTCTCATCCTGCGCTTCCTACACCAGAGCCCGCCTTATTGTGACGCACATCCTGCGCAAGGGTCATCTCACCACGAAATGTCCGATCTATTCCGGTGATCCAGCAAAGGATTGCCGGCGCGGCCAGACCCCAAACCAGCACAGCTATGCCAAATGGCCACTCGTTGCCGGCAAACATGTTGTAGAGCTTGGTCGGCGCGGACAGCGGATTGAATAGTGGAATTACCAGGAGAAGCAGTGTAACCGGCGTGAGCAGCACGACGCGCCAGAAGGATGGTGTGCTGAACCGTTTCAGAAAAAGGATAGTAAGCAATAGCGCTGGTACGACGAGGACGTAGCACGCTGCTATAGCCAGTACTCCGAGAACTAGCCCCCATTCATCCTAGGGGGTTTTGGCCCGCACGGCATCGAAGTGCCAAGATTGAGTTTGCAGGTTCAATCTGATAACGAGAGGGGAAGTCATGGAGAAGGTTACTACTGTGGGAATCGATCTGGCAAAGCGGGTGTCCGCGCTGCACGGGGTGGACGCTGCGGGTCGGGTGGTGCTTAAGGTGCTTATCGGGGCAAGGCTGATACTCTCTCGGAGATAAGCTCGCCCAGATGTCTGGCGCACTTTTCCAGCTTGTTGCAAGCCGAAGGCTGCAATCCTAGAAATCCGGCGAGCTTGGTTTCGCAATGTTCGATTCCCTCAAGGAGAGTCTTGTCTCCTTCGGTAAGTTTGTATCCCACGTCCAGCGTTGCCGGGACACTTCCAAAGTTGCCGAATATGAAGATCCCCGGCGTCGCTCCCATTATTTCGAGCGTAAGCGTTCTTCTTTGACTCTCGCTTGAAAGCGCCAACCCGTCGGATTCAGATTGGGCATGAAGCGCGTCGACCACGTTCTTTTGAATCTTGCATTCGGAAACAACCGCGGGCCTTATGCTTTTTTCCTCTCTGTAGGGAACGGTGTCATTAAAGTACACCTTC
>DATBLP010000009.1:0-2046 GCA_036555245.1 Burkholderiales bacterium | reverse complement strand
CTCTTAGGATCGCTGGCGATCTCTTCATAACGGACCATGAGGGCATTCGGCGCCGCCCCGCGCAGCAAGGGCTGATAGGACGCAAGGATCTTCTTGCTGATGAAGTTGATGTCGCGCCGCTCGTATTTGCCGGGTTTGGGTACTCCGGACTGCTGTCTCTGCCCGATTTGCACGAAGGAGGCGGCGATGTCGCGCGGATCGCGCATGCAAACGATGCGAACCGAACCGGGAAACAAGTCCTCGGCTTCGTCGAGCACCTGAATGAAGTTGGGGTCCTTCAGGACGAGGACGGCGGGAGGTTTGGCTTTGGCCACGATGTCCGCGACGTGGCGCTCGGCAAAGGCCTGAAAGAAGCTGCGAAGATCGTCGTCAGTGGCATAGAAATAGCCGGTCTTGTTGCCGAACTCCTTGGCCCGCTTATAGGCTGTGAGGATGTCGGAGAGGATGTGCGCTTCCGGCAAGTTCGGCGACTGAAGCGCATTCACCAGCAGCGTTTGCAGCAGTGTGGTTCCGGAACGCTGCGCTCCCCCGACTAGGATCAATTGCATCGTGACGAGGGTCTATAGGTCGGCCGGAGGGTCATGAAGCCCCTGGCATCGACTTTGGGTGCACGGATTTGGCGAAGCGGTATCGACCGAGAAGCGTGCCGGCGTCGATGGCGAGCTTCTGCAGCAAGGTGAGGCGATCGCGCCACTTTTCGTCGAGCTTCAGCTCGCTCGAGTGGCTGCGCCGCATGCCATTACCGCCCACATTGTGGCGCACCTGCGATGCCCATTCGAGCTGTTGCCGATCGAAGGAGAGGCCAAGCTGACGCATCAGCGAGCCGAGCACCTGCTCCGGATCACGTACGAGCTCCTCGTAGCGCACCACCGAATGCGGGCGATCCTTCACCAGCTCATGAATTTCGCGGTTGGTGCGGACGTAATTGCCGATGAGCTTGACCAGGCTCGCCGACGATTTTTTCGACGAGCAAATCTGTCCCTTGGGATCGCGAAGCAGAAAGACGGGGAACACATCGAGAGCAGGATTCTTGATCAGAAGCGAAAGCCGGGCGACGTGCTTCGACGAATCCACGACGTATCGTTTTCCGGACACGGTGGCGATGGCCTCGAACAGAGCGGCGTTGTCGCGGTCGAAGCTCTCCACGTCGTCGTAGTCCTCGACATTGAGCTCGCCGATGGTCCGGCCGGTGGCGGCCTTGGTGAGGGCGCTGACTTTGGTCCAGAACTCGCAGGACATGAGGTTTTCCGCGCCGCAGGTGCAGCGGAGCTGCCGGTTCGGCTTCTCCAGGCGGGCGAAGCGGCCGAGCTGTTTCAGCTCGCCGACCGACGCCACCTCTGGATGGGCGTTGAGCATGAGGTCGAGCAGCGTCGATCCGCTATGGCTCAAGCTCGCGATGAAGATGACCTTCACCACGCTCCCCTCCCCCCGAACTCAGTGCTCGCGCTGTTCATCGGGCTACTCGGCACCACCATTCAGCAGGCTCTCATAGCGTGCCCGCCAGCGCTGCGGAGGTCCATCGAAACGCCGGCAGAGGTCGCGGACCATGGGCAGGTAGTCCCCTGCCATCTCGCGCGAAAACTCGAGCGGGATCGGCTTCGACCCGGCGGCAACATTTACTGCCCGCGGCAATTGCACCGGAGCCGCCGAGATTGGCGCCACGCCAAGAAATGACAGCACGCTCGAGGTCAGCGCCTCGGGCTGGTCGCGGAGATCATCGAAGAAACAATAATGGATCTGGCTGGCGGGGAACACGGCCTCAAGCCGCCTGATGGTATCGGCATAGGCCGAGCGTGCCACCGCTCCAGACTCGCGCGCGCGCTTCACCGAACCTTGCACGGTGGAAGCGTCGGCCGCGCCCTTCTTCGCTGCATTGTTGACCGCCGACCAGGCCCGCTCCACGGGATCCCGCATGACGAAGATCAGCTTGATCTTGTCGTTCATGCGCTGCACGCGCCGCAGGACCTGCTCGTTCAGCGTGGCGTAAGCAGGGGTAATCTCGCCCGCGATCAGGCCCCTCGCCTGAGCGTTGCTGAACAGTCGCGC
>DATBLP010000004.1:0-7037 GCA_036555245.1 Burkholderiales bacterium | reverse complement strand
GATGTTGGGATATGGGGAGAAATCGCAGCGCACGATTTCGCCGGCGGTGACGAAGGGTGCGCCGAGATAGTCGGCCAGAGTGATTTCATTGCCGCACAGGTAGGCGTTTTTCGGCCCGATCAGGTGCTCGTCGAGCACCTGCAGCCAGCCCTTCGCCTTGTCCTTGCCCCAGGCGATAGTCCCCTGCTGCTGCTCCTCGGTGGGGCGCTTGAGGTTCGGGAAGAGCTGCGGGTAAATGAGCCCGTAGCCCCAATCCCGGTAGAACTGGGTGTTGAGCCAGTCCATGCGCTCGTTCACGCGTGCGCGCTTCTGCAGGTCCTTCGGATATGCGGGCGAGCCGATCTTGTCCGCGAGGTACTTGAGGATTGCCGAGCTTTCGGTAAGGCGAAAATCCCCGTCCTCGAGCACCGGTACCAGGCGGCTCGGGTTGATCTCGGCGTACGCCGGTTTGACGTGCTCTCCGGTGAACAAGTCGACGACCTGGAAATCGACCTTGATTCCGCTTTCCTCGACGAACAGCATGAGTGGGCGGCTGGTATTGGAAATGGGATGGTAGTAAATCTTCATCTGATACGCTCCTTTTACTGGGATTTCGCCGGACCGGCGGCGGGTTCGCCTCGAGGCGATAGTGTCCCGCCAATACGCTCGGATATGCAAGCCCGGCCGAGCTTTCGGCACACTGACGAATTCCGGAGTAGTGTAAATTGGGCGCCCGAGGAGGAAATCACATGATCCGAATGATTCTCGCCCTGGGGGCGTGCGTGGCTTGCGCGGCGTTCGCGCAGGACTTCCCCAGTCGTCCGGTGCGAATCGTCGTGCCCTGGCCGCCGAGCGGCAATGTCGATATCACCGCGCGCACACTGGCGCCGGCCTTTGGCGAAGCGCTGGGAACGCAGGTGATCGTCGAGAACCTCGCCGGCGCAGCCGGGCGCATCGGCACGAGCGCGGTGGCGAAAGCGAGCGCGGACGGCCATACGCTGCTGCTCGGATCGAGCGGCACCATAACCTCGGGTCCGGCGGTATTCAAGAACATCAGCTACGATCCCGTGAAGGATTTCGTCGCCATCGGCGCCATCCAGTCGGTGCCGATCGTCCTCACCGCGGCGCCGAAGACTCCGGTATCCAGTTACAGGGAATTCGCGGCGCTCGCCGCTTCAAAGCCCGGTCAGCTCAGCATCGCCTCTGCGGGCAGCGGCTCCTCCAACCATCTGGCGATCGAGCTGCTGATGCGCCAGGCCAATCTCAAGCTCCTGCACATTCCATACAAGGGGAGCGGGCCGGCGATCACCGATCTCCTGGGGAGTCAGGTCGAGACCATGATGGACCAGCTCACCGCATCGATCGAGCACATCCGCGGCGGTCGCATCAAGGCGCTCGCGGTGTCGTCCAGGAAGCGCTCGCCGCTCCTGCCCGATGTGCCGACGCTGGACGAGCTGGGCGTGACCGGTTACGAAGCGACCACCTTCACCGGGATCTTCGGCCCGGCCGGAATTCCCGCGGCCTCCACGGAAAAACTCCACGTGGCGCTGCGCAAGGCCCTGGCCAACCCGAACGTGCGCGAGCGCTATCGCTCGATGGGCGTGGAGGTGATGGACATGAGCCGGGCGGAGTTCTCCGCCTACGTGAGCGCGGACTACCAGAAGTGGCGCAAGATCGCGCGCGAGGGCAATATCGTGGTCGAGTGAGACGTGAGCGCGAGCACCGGCGCGGACGTCCTTGCGCCTGATTCCAATCTGCGCGCGCCCAAGAGGCCGCTTCCGCCCGGAACGGTGGACTGCCACGCGCATATCTTCGACCGCTTCGAGCGCTACCGCTTCGCGGGCGCCCGCAAGTATTCGCCGCCGCCTTGCACGCGCGAGGCCTGGCTCGCCCTGCATCGATCGCTCGGGATTGAGCGCGGCGTGCAGGTGAACGGCAGCCCCTATGGATTCGACAACTCCATCACCGCGGACTTTCTGGAGGAGCATGTCGGGCGTTTCCTCGGCGTCGCCATGCTCGACCCTCGAATCAGCAAGACCGAGCTGAAGCGCCTCGACGCCGCGGGATTCCGCGCCGCGCGGCTCATGGACCAGTACGCCACGGCGGCGACGACAGCCGATCTGGAGGCCATTGCCGATCTCATCGCGCCCTTCGGCTGGCACATCGAGATCAACATCGACAAGTCGGAGAGCTGGGTCGGCCTCGAGCCGCGTCTGCGCAAATGTCCGGTCCCCCTCGTGTTCGACCACATGGGGCGGGTGCGGGGCGCCGAGGGCCTGAACTCGCCCGGGTTCACCGTGATCCGGCGGCTGCTCGCCGAGCGGGAGAATTGCTGGACGAAGATCTCCAGCTTCTACCGGCTCTCCGACTCGGGCCCGCCGCACTACGAAGACATGCGTCCCTTCGCGCAGACGCTGCTCGAGGAGAGACCGGATCGCTGCGTGTGGGGCACGAACTGGCCGCACCCCGGGTTGACGAAATTCATGCCGAACGACTGCGATCTTCTCGACCTGCTGGAGAGCTGGCTGCCGGGCGACTCGGTGCGGGATTCCCTGTTCGCGGGCAACGCCGCCCGGCTCTACCGGTTTCGCGAGACGGCCAAAGCTCGAAGCGGCTGAGGTCGAGCCGCCGACGGCGCCGATTCAGTTACGCCCTACGAGGAGCATCTGCCTCACATCTGCCGGAACCGGTGCGCGAAAGGCTGGCTCACGGCGCCCGTGCAGCCCGGCCTGCGCTATTCTTTCCTGCCTCGCATGACGACGGTGTGGGCGCCAAGGCCGTGGGCGACGCGCCGTGTGTCCGGGTTCACGCTGCCGGCAAAGTAATCGAGGCGACCGATCACCTCCACGTTCAGGGCCGCCGCCCGCAGCATCGCGACGTAGTCGTCCTCGACGACCGCGCCGACCACGCATTCGGCCCACAGCTTCGGGTCGGCGCGAGCTTTCTCCGAGACCGGCTTGGCGAGCGAGATATCCGAGATCTGCAGTCGCCCGCCAGGCTTGAGCACGCGGGCGATCTCGGCGAAGGCGCGCGGCTTGTCCGGAATCAGATTGAGCACCCCGTTGCTTGTGACCACGTCGACCGAGGCATCCGGGAGCGGGATTTCTTCCGCGTTGCCGTCGATAGGCTCTACGTTTTCCGCGCGCATCGCCTCGATGTTCCGGCGGAACTTGCCGAGCATCGCCTGCGTCATGTCCAGCCCGTAGACCTTGCCGCGAGGGCCGGTCAGGGTGCTCGCGATCAGCGAGTCGGTGCCGGAGCCGGAGCCGATGTCGAGAATCACGTCGCCTTCACGGATCACCGCGGCCGCGAACGGATACCCGACCCCCGCGAACGACTCCACCGCGCTGGCCGGCACCAGGTCGAGCTGCCTCCCCGGGTAGCCCACGAACAGGCAGGCGCGCCGGCCCGTCGGGAAGTGAAAGGTCTTCTCGGGGTGCGCGGCCACCTCCGCGTACATGTCCGTCACGGCCTTGAATATGAATTCCTTCTTGTCGCTGAATACCGCAACCATGGCAGCTCCTCCTGCTCGTTGCCCCTCTTCATAGTGGACCTCGGTGAGCGCGTTCGCCCTCCCGCCGGGGCGCTCGTTACAGACTGCTCAGCAGCTTGGTGATGCGGTCGCTGATGCCCGAGGACGGCTCCCCTTTGCCCAGCCCGCCAAGCTTTTCCTTGAGTCGCCGCTCGAACTCGAAGCGCGAGAAGCAGCTCCTGCAGGTGTGCAGGTGGCGCTGCATTTCATCGCGCCTGTCCTCGGGCAGTTCCTGATCGATGAACTCGAAGAGTTGTTTCAGCGCCCGCTCGCAGTCGATTTCGTGCTTGGTCATGATTTCCAGTCCTTGTTCGCGCGCGCCGCCTGACGCGCAGTTGCCGGACGGGGCGTATCCGCCTTGCCGTCCTCACACTCGTGCCGCGCGGGCGGCGCGGCCGAAAGCCCGGCGTCTCTTGCCTGCTGCCAGAGGATCTTTTGCAGTGTGCCGCGCGCTCGCGCCAAGCGCGAGCGCACCGTGCCCACCGGCACGGCCAGCGTCATGGCAATCTCGCTGTAGCTGAACTCTTCCAGATCGGAGAGGATCACCACGATTCGGTAGTGCTCCGGAAGCGTCGCGAGCGCGCGTTCGAGATCGTCGCGCAGAATCTTGTCGAGAAACTCCTGCTCCGGGTTGCTGAACCAGAGCAGGAACGGCTGGTGCATCTGCTCGAAGACGGAGAACTGCTGTTCCCCTTCCTCCGGCTCCTCACACCCGAACGACTCGAATTGCGGCCGGGCGCCGCGGCGGCGGCATTCGTCGAGAAATGTGTTGTGCAGGATCTTGAAGATCCATCCGCGGAACGCCGCTTCGTGCTCGAGGGTGTCCAGCGCCCGCCAGGCCCGTGCGACTGTCTCCGCCACCAGATCCTCTGCGTCGGCGTCGTTTCGCGTCAGGCGACAGGCTACGCCGTGCATCCGGCCGAGGAGATCGATGACCTGATTCTCAAAGGCTTTCTTCAGTATCGCCATGCGCCCCTCCTTTACAGAGACGCAGCAGTCCGTGATTCGGTTCCAGGCATTCGCCGCATGCTCCCACCGCTCCGTGCAGGTGGCCGGTACCAGGACCACGCGGATCACATTATCAGTGCCGGCGAGCGCCTTGTCGCGGACCGCTGGAACCTTTCAGACACGCATGCGTCCTGGGTGGCGGAGGCGCTCCCGAACCGGAGCGAGACAGGATTTCAATCAAGGAGACTTCAGCCATGGCCATCACGGAAGATTTTATAAAGCGCGTGGACGTCGTTGCGCTCGAACAGAAGGTGAAGGCGATGTATCGCGATGTCGCGCTCGATCCCCACGGTGAGTTCCATTTCGAGATGGGGCGGGCGCTCGCCGAGCGGCTCGGGTACGCTCCGGCCGACCTTGACGCGATCCCGGGCGAGGCGATCGACTCCTTCGCCGGAGTCGGCTATTACTTCGATCTCGCCCTGCTCGAGCAGGGCGAGAAGGTCGTCGACTTCGGCAGCGGCTCCGGGATGGACAGCTTCGTCGCCGCACTCAAGGTCGGGCCGGCCGGCGCCGTGATCGGCGTCGATATGACCGACGAGCAGCTCGCGAAAGCGGAGCGGCTGCGCACCGCGGCCGGGTTCGGGAACGTCAGCTATCGCAAGGGCCACATCGAATCGACCGGGCTGCCGAGCGGCGGTTGCGACGCGGTCATCAGCAACGGCGTGATCAACCTCGCGCCCGAAAAGGGGGAGGTGTTCCGCGAGGCCGCGCGCATCCTGAAGCCGGGCGGCCGGCTCGCGCTTGCCGACATCGTCACCGAGGTCCGGTTGCCGCAGGGCATCACGTGCGACGCGACGCTGTGGGCCGCGTGTATCGGCGGCGCGATGCAGGTCGACGACTACGCGCGGGCGATCGAGTCCGCCGGACTGCGCGTGACGCAGGTCAAGGACAACCCGCAGTACCGGTTCATTTCGACCAGTGCCCAGGGCGCGACGCGGAAGTACCGCGTGAAGAGCGTCTCGCTCCTGGCGATCAAGAAGTAGTCAGGCTGCCATGTCCAGGGCTCCATGGCAGCGTGTCGAATCATCGAGCCAAAGAACCCGTAGAGGAGAACCAATGAATATTTTGCGAATGGCCATGCTGTCGGTAGCGTTCCTGCTGGGCGCCTCTTTCGCGCCGGTCGTCTCGGCGCAACAGCCCGGCGCCCAGAAATCCCTTTATGACCGGTTGGGCGGCCTGAAAGGCATCACGCTCGTCATCGATGACTTCATCAACCGGCTCGTGGCGAACAAGCAGCTGAACAGGAATCCCGCCATCAACGCGGGCCGGAAAAGCTCTCCGGCGCCTTACCTCAAGTTCCAGGTATCGCAGATGGTCTGTGGGGTGACCGGCGGGCCCTGCAAGTACACCGGAATGGCAATGAAGCCATCCCACGCTCATTTGAACATCAGCGAGAAAGAGTGGGGCGTGATGGCCAAGGAGTTTCAGAAATCCCTGGACAAATTCAAGGTCCCGGCGCCTGAGCAGAAGGAGCTGTTCGACATCGTCGGCTCCAGCAAAGCCGACATCGTCGCCAGGAAGTAGGAGCGCTGGCCTGACACTACGTGAGCGCACCGGGCGTGCGGCGCAGACCGCGCGCCCGGCGCTTCGTTCTCGTTCTGAAGCGCTACGCGGCAGCCAGCTCAGCCCCGGCGCCCGCGAGGTAGTCCTCGTAGCCGCCGCGGTAGTCGATCACCTTGGCCGCGTCGCCCGGTTTCGCGCCGGGCCGGAGCTCGAGGATGCGCGTGGCGAGCGAGGACACGAACTCGCGGTCGTGCGAGACGAAGACAAGGGTCCCGGAGTACTTGTCGAGGGCGGTGTTGAGCGACTCGATCGATTCCATGTCGAGGTGGTTGGTCGGCTCGTCGAGCAGCATCACGTTGGGCATCGAGAGCACCAGCTTCCCGATCAGCATGCGCTGTCCCTCGCCGCCCGAGATCACGCGGAGCGCCTTTTTCTGGTCGTCCCCCGAGAAGAGGAGCTGCCCGAGGGTCGCGCGCACGATCGGGTCGTCCTGTTCCTTGTCCTTGCGCCGCCAGCGGCCCATCCACTCGGCGAGCGTCTCCTCGCTCTTGAACTCGTCCGCCGGGTCCTGCGGCCAGTAGCCGAGGTTCGCCTTTTCCGCCCACTTGACCGTGCCGGCGCCAACCTCGAGGTTCCCGGCGAGGCAGCGCAGCAGCGTCGTCTTGCCGATGCCGTTCGGGCCGATGATCGCCAGCTTCTCGCCCGCCTCGATCGCGAGGTCGAGCTTCTCGAAGAGGTTCCTGCCCTTCTCGTAGCCCTTCGCGAGGCCCTTCGCTTCCAGCGCGAGCCGGTGCAGCTTTTCCTTGGGGTCCACGCTGAAGCGGATGAACGGGTACTGGCGGCTCGAGGGCTTCACGTCCTCGACCTTGAGCTTCTCGATCTGCTTCATGCGCGAGGTCGCCTGGCGCGCCTTGGCCTTGTGGGCGCGGAAGCGCCGCACGAACTCTTCCAGGTCGGCGATGCGGTCCTTGGCGCGGGCATTGGCGTTCTGCTGCTGCTGCTTCGCCAGGGTCGA
>DATBLP010000077.1:0-18168 GCA_036555245.1 Burkholderiales bacterium | reverse complement strand
CCCGGCGTCACCTTGTATTCTTTCCGGATCGACTCGACGAAACGCTTGTTGTCGGGCGTGTCGCGGTCGACCGTGTACCAGCTCGCGGTGTAGACGCCGAGCGCCTCGTCGCCCATGTTCTTGAGGATGCCCTCGTCGGTGAGCGTCGGGTTGCCCATGACGATCGGCTTCAACCCGTACTCGCGGTAGGCGCGCAGGAAGCGCAGGGGGTTCGAGCCGGCGAAGCCGGCGTAGACGCCGTCGACCTTGGTCTTGAGCTGGCCGATGAACGAGCCGTAGTCGGGCGCGTTGAGCGGCGGCCAGAGCTTCTGCACGATGTGGCCGCCGCCGTCCTCGAAGGTCTTGTGGAAGCCGGCTGCGCCCTCGTGGCCGTAGGTGAAGTCGTCGGCGATCATGGCGACGCGCTTCATGCCGAGCTTCTTGGCCGCGTAGTCGCCCATCGCGTACATCGCCTGCGCCGCGGTGCCGTAGGTGTGGATCACGTAGTCGCTCTTGCGCCGCTGCGCGAGGTCGTTTTGCGCCGCGGACATCGGCGGCAGGAGCGGCACCTTGGCCTGCAGCACGTAGTCGTCGATCGCGAGCGCCTCGAAGGTGGCGAGCGGACCGACCAGGACATGGACCTTGTCGCGCTCGACCAGTTCCTGCGCCTTGCTCTTCGCCTGCGCCGGCTGGCCCGCCGTGTCGGCGAAGACGATCTCGACCTTGCGCCCGGAGAGCGTGTGGTTGCGCTCCTTGAGGAAGAGGTTGATGCCTTCCTCCATCTGCCGCCCGCCCGCGGCCAAGGGGCCTGTGCGCACGGTGAGAAAGCCCACCCGCAGGGGTCCGCTCTGCGCGAGCGCATCCTGCAGCGGCAGGAAGAAAGCACAGGCACACAGGGCAAGCGAGGACAGCAGCCGGCTGGGCGGTTTCATGACTCCTCCGATGGATTTTCCGAGTGCGTGGATCTTTCGTTCGCCGGTATCGTATCCGCCGGGGCGTTACAATGCACGTTTTCGCCATCCGGAAAGTGGACTGGCCTTGCGCCCGGACCTGCTCATGCTAGCCGCCAGCCTCGCTGCTCGCGAGGAGCGCTTCGCGCTCGTCACGGTGGTGCGGCGCGAAGCGCCCAGCTCGGCGCGCGTGGGCGACGTCGCGCTGGTGACGGAGAAGGGCGATTACCACGGCTGGGCCGGCGGCGGGTGCACGCGATCGACCGTGCTGCGCGAAGCCCTGCGCGCGATCGCCGACGGCGAGCCGCGGCTGCTGTGCCTCTCCCCGGATTCGGCGAGCGGGCGCCCCGGGCTCATTTCGCTTCCCATGACTTGCGACAGCGGAGGTACCGTGGAAATCTACGTCCAGCCGGCGCTGCCGGCGCCGCGCCTGCTGCTCTTCGGGAGTTCGCCCGCAGTCCGGGTGCTTGCGCGAATCGGCCACGCGATGGGCTACCGTGTCGACGTCGTCGACGCGAACGCGGACAAGGCGGCGTTCCCGGATGCCGAGCGGGTGCTCGAGTCGATCGCGGCGGACGCCGTGCCGCGCGGAGCGCACGTGCTCGTGGCGACGATGGGGGACAGCGACCTCGAGGCGATCGAAGCGGTCGTCTCGCGCGCTCCCGCCTATATTGGCGTCATCGCCAGCCGCAAGCGCTTTGAGCAATTGCGCGACGCCTTGCTCGCGCATGGCGTCGCGCGCGAGGCGCTTGAGCGCATCGCGGCACCCGCGGGCCTGGACATAGGCGCACGCTCCCCCGAAGAGATCGCTGTTTCCATCATGGCGCAGATCGTCGAGCGCCGCCGCCGCGCCGAGCAGCCCGCGATGGCGCCCGCCCCTCAACCGGCGCGCGAAGCGGTCGATCCCGTGTGCGGAATGAGCGTCACGGTCGCCGGAGCGCGCCACACCGCGGAGGCGCTCGGCGTCACGTACTACTTCTGCTGCGCGGGCTGCCGCACGAAATTCCTGTCGGACACCGCGCACTATGTCGCGGCGGCAGCCAAGGTGAGAGGCTCGTGAACGAAGAAATCCGCTCGACGCAGGCGGCGATGGAGCGCTACGGCTACATCGCCGAACCTGCCATCGCGACCGCAGTCTATCTCGCCCGCGAGATGCAGAAGCCGCTCCTCGTGGAAGGCGAGGCGGGGGTGGGAAAGACCGAGATCGCCAAGGTGCTCGCGCGGATGCTGAACACGGAGCTCGTGCGGCTGCAATGCTACGAGGGTCTTGACACCAACACGGCGCTCTACGAGTGGAACTACCAGAAGCAGCTGCTGCGCCTCAAGATCGCCGAGCGTGAGGAACGTGATCCGGACCGGCTCGAACAGCTGATCTTCGGGCGCGAATATCTGCTTGAGCGCCCGCTCCTGCGCGCGATCGTTCGGCGCGAAGGACCGGCGGTGCTGCTCATCGACGAAATCGACCGCGCCGACGAGGGCTTCGAGGCGTTTCTGCTTGAAGTCTTGTCGGATTTCCAGATCACGATACCCGAGCTCGGGACGATCCGCGCCGAGCACGTGCCTTTCGTGGTGCTGACCTCGAACCGCTCGCGGGAGATCGGCGACGCGCTGCGGCGGCGCTGCCTCTATCTCTACGTCGAGCACCCGGACTTCGAGAAGGAGCTGCGCATCCTGCACGCCAAGGTACCGGGCGTGAACGAGCAGCTCGCGCGGGCCGTCACGCGCTTGGTGCAGCGGCTGCGCGCTCGCGACCTGCGCAAGCTCCCGGGCGTCGCCGAAACCATCGACTGGGCCCGGGCGCTGGTGCGCCTGCACCGCGACGCGCTTGACGCGGAGACGGTCGGGGCGACCCTCGGCTGCCTCCTCAAGGACCAGCAGGACATCAAGGCAACCGGGAAGGAAGCGATCGGCGAGCTCCTCGCCTACGCGGCCTCGGAGGACTAGGGAACCGGGGACAGACCACCATTTCCCTAGCACCATGTCTTTGCACCTCGTCCCGGAAGGAAATGGTGGTCTGTCCCCGGTTTTGGCGCAGCTTGCGCGCTTCGCCGGCGCGCTTCGGGCGCGCGGCGTTCGCACGGGACTGGGGGACGCGGTCGACGCGGCCGCGGCGCTCAAGCTCATCGACCTGCTAGACCGCGCCGAAGTGCATCGGGCCTTGCGCATCGCTCTCAAGGTGCCGCGCGAGGCCTGGGAAACGTTCGACCGGCTGTTCGAGGAGCACTGGGAAGGGCGCCGCGCGCCCGATCACACCGCCCTTCGGGAGGCGGCGCGGCGTGGCGCTCGCGGCCCCGCGCAATGGCGATGGGACGGCGAGCGCGTGCGTCTCGCCCTGCCCGACGAACGCGATGCAGCCGACGGAGACACGCCCGGCTACAGCCCGGAGGCGGTACTAAGACGCAAGCCCTTCGATCAGTTCTCCGCCGCCGATCTGGACGCAATGCAAAGATTGCTCGCGCAGCTTGCGTTGAAGCTCGCGACGCGCAGGAGCCGGCGGCTCGTTCCGACGCCGGGGCGCGGGCTCGTCGATCTGCGCCGCAGTTTTCGGGGCGCGCTCGCGAGCGACGGCGAATTTCTCGACCTGGCCAGGCGCGCTCGTGCGCTCGACCAGGCCAGCCTCGTGGTCCTCTACGACACCAGCGGCTCGATGGACGCCTATACCCGGGTGCTGCTGCCTTTCGCATTCGCGCTGCGCCGCGCCATCAAGCGTGTCGAGATCTTCGCGTTCAACACGACCCTGGTCCGCGTCACCCGTATGATCACTCCGGCCAGGGTTCCGCAGACACTGCAACGGCTCGCTGCCGAAGTTCCGGACTGGTCGGGCGGGACGCGCATCGGCGCCTGCCTGGTCGAGTTCTGCGCTCTATATAAGGAGGCGCTGGTCGACCGGAAGACGACCGTGATCCTCGTTAGCGACGGTCTGGATCAGGGCGACGCCGGGCTGCTCGCGGGCGCCATGCGCGAGCTGCGCGACCGGGCCCGCGGAATTGTCTGGCTGAATCCGCTACTTGGCGATTCGCGCTACCGGCCGGAGGCCGCCGGAATGCGCGCGGCCCTTCCCTTCATAGACTATTTCGGGCCGGCGCATAGCCTGGAGTCGCTCGAGGGCTTGCTCCGCTTCGTCGCGTGATGTATCGTCGGGCACACAAGAAATAAGCTCCCGCCGAAGAGTGTAGAGGGAAGGGAGACGCGGCGCGCCGGTCCGGCTGCGCCATTCGTTTCGGTCTGGTGGGTTTTGCAGCGCGCTTCCGGCGCGAAATAAGGAGAAGACCGATGATTCCTGCGGCATTCGATTATCACCGTCCCGCGTCGCTCGACGAGGCCGTGGGCCTGCTCACGCGGCACGGCGACCAGGCCAAGGTTCTCTCGGGCGGAATGAGCCTCTTGCCGATGATGAAGCTCCGCCTCGCGTCATTCGCTCATCTCGTGGACATCGGGCGCGTCCCGGGGCTCGAGTACATCAAGGAAGACGGCGGCTTTCTCAAGATCGGCGCAATGACGCGGCAGGCCGCCCTGGAGCGCTCCGATCTGGTCAAGGGCAAATGTCCGATCCTGGCCGACGCAGTGCCGCTGATCGCGGATCCTCTGGTGCGCAACCGCGGCACCGTAGGCGGGAACGTCGCGAACGGCGATCCCGGCAACGACCAGCCGGCGATCATGCTGGCGCTCGGCGCCACCTTCGTTGCGCGCGGACCCAAGGGCGAGCGGAGCATCGCGGCGAACCAGTTCTACAAGGGGCTGTACAGCACCGCCCTCGCGCCCAACGAGATCCTCACCGAGGTCCGTATCCCGGTGCCGCCGGCGCGGAGCGGCGGCGCCTATGCGAAACTCAAACGCAAGACCGGAGACTTCGCGGTTGCGGCCGCGGCGGTCCAGCTCACGCTCAACACGAGCGGCGCGGTCGAGCGCTGCGGCATAGCGCTCACCAACGCCGGCCTGACGCCGGTCGAGACGGCGGACGCGGCGAAGTTCCTCGTCGGCAGGAAGCCCGACGACAAAGCCATCGCGGAAGCAGCGAAGATGGCGGCGGCGAAGAGCTCGCCCTCCGCGGACCGGCGCGGCTCCGTCGAGTACAAGAAGGAGATGGCGCGCGTTCTGACGGCGCGCGCATTGAAGAAGGCGCTCGAACGCGCTGGGGGGAAGTGAGCATGGCCAAACATAAGATCAGCGTCACCATCAACGGCGCGGCGCGCGAGGCGGAAGTCGAGTCACGCCTCCTGCTCGTGCACCTCATCCGCGAGGTGTTCGGCATGACCGGCACCCACGTGGGCTGCGACACGAGCCACTGCGGCGCGTGCACCGTGGTCCTCGACGGCAATCCGGTGAAGTCGTGCACGGTGCTTGCGGTGCAGGCGGACGGAGCGAAAATCACTACGGTGGAGGGTCTGGAGCAGGGCGGCAAGCTCCATCCGGTGCAGGAGGGGTTCACCGAGAAGCACGGGCTGCAGTGCGGGTTCTGCACCCCCGGGATGCTGATGACCACGAGCGCGCTCCTTGAGCGCAACAAGAATCCGAGCGAGCAGGAAATCCGCGAGGCCATTTCCGGGAATCTGTGCCGTTGCACCGGCTACGTGAACATCGTCAAGGCCGTGCAGTACGCGGCCGAAAAAATGCGCTAGACCTGCCTTCGCGCAGGCTCCACAGGAGGCGAAGCAATGAGCGAACCCAGAACCGACGCCAAGATCTGCGGCATGGGCCATTCGATGAAGCGCAAGGAGGACCCGCGTTTCATCGTCGGAAGAGGCCATTATGTCGACGATTTCGTGCTGCCCGGAATGCTCTACATGGACATCGTCAGGAGCCCGCACGCGCACGCGAAGATCAAGAAGATCAACACCGAAAAAGCGCTGAAGATCCCCGGCGTGCTCGCGGTGATCGACGGCCCGACCCTCGCCAAGTACAACCTGCACTGGATGCCGACGATATCGTCGGACACGCAGATGGTGCTTCCGATCGACGAGGTGATGTACCAGGCGCAGGAAGTCTGCGCGGTGATCGCGACCGAGCGCTACATCGCCGCCGACGGCGCCGACGCGGTCGAAGTCGAGTACGAGCCGCTTCCGGTGATGGTCGACCCGCACAAGTCGCTGGCCCCCGGGGCGCCCGTGCTTCGCAAGGACAAGAAGGACAAGAAGGACAACCTCGCCTTCCACTGGGAGGCGGGCGACAAGGCAGATGCCGAGCGCGCGCTCAAATCGGCCGAGGTGATGGTGACTGAAAACATCTATCTGCCGCGCATCCACGTCGCCTCGATGGAGACCTGCGGCTGCGTCGCGGATTTCAACTCCGCCGAGGGCAAGCTCACCGTCTACATGACCACCCAGGCGCCGCACGCGGTGCGCACGGTGCTCGCGCTCGTGGCGGGCCACGTGGGTCTCTCGGAGGAAAAGATCCGCGTCGTTTCGCCAGACATCGGCGGTGGCTTCGGCGGCAAGGTGCCGGTCTATCCCGGCTACGTCGTCGCGATCGCGGCCTCGGTCGTGATCGGCAAGCCGGTGAAGTGGATCGAGGACCGCATGGAAAACCTGCAGGCCGACTCGTTCGCGCGCGACTACCACATGAAGGTGGAGCTCGGCGCGAAGAAGGACGGCACGATGACCGCGCTCAAGATCAAGACCGTCGCCGATCACGGCTACACCAATGCTTCGGCGAACCCGTCCAAGTTCCCGGCAGGACTGTTCTCGATCTGCACCGGATCGTACGACCTGAAGCACGCCTTCTGCGAGGTCGACGCCGCCTATACGCACAAGCCGCCCGGGGGCGTTGCCTACCGCTGCTCCTTCCGCGTCACCGAGGCGGTACACGCGATCGAGCGCGCAACCGACGCCCTCGCGCAGAAGCTGAACATGGATCCGGCCGAGCTGCGCATGAAGAACTTCATCAAGCCGGAGCAGTTCCCGTACAAGTCGGTGCTCGGCTGGGAATACGACAGCGGCAACTACGCCGGGGCCTTGAAGAAGGCGATGGATATCATCGGCTACGACGCGCTCCGCAAAGAGCAGGCGGAAAAGCGCAAGAAGGGCGAGCTGATGGGCATCGGCATCTCGAGCTTCACCGAGATCGTCGGCGCCGGACCCTCGAAGGACTTCGATATCCTGGGCCTGAAGATGTTCGACTCGGCCGAGATCCGCGTCCATCCGACCGGCAAGGCGATCGCGCGCTTCGGGACGAAGAGCCAGGGGCAGGGCCACGAAACGACCTACGCGCAGATCGTCGCCGAGGAGCTGGGGATTCCCGCCGCGCACGTGCAAGTGGAGGAGGGCGACACGGACACGGCGCCGTACGGCCTCGGTACCTACGCGAGCCGCTCGACGCCGACGTCGGGCGCCGCCTGCGCGCTCGCCGCGCGCAAGATCCGCGACAAGGCGAAGAAGCTCGCCGCGCACCTGCTTGAAGTAAGCGAGAACGATCTCGAATGGGAGCCGGGGAAGTTCTTCGTGAAAGGCGCGCCGCAGAAGTCGAAGACCATCCAGGAGTGCGCCTTCGCGGCCTACACCAACCATCCGCAGGGCATGGAAGCGGGGCTGGAGGCAACGCACTACTACGACCCACCCAACCTCACCTTTCCCTTCGGCAGCTACATCTGCGTGGTCGACATCGACCGCGGAACCGGAGAAGTCAAGGTGAGGCGCTTCGTCGCGGTGGACGACTGCGGCAACATCATCAACCCGATGATCGTCGACGGGCAGATACACGGCGGCCTCACCCAAGGAATCGGGCCGGCGCTATACGAGGAGATCAGCTACGACAGCGAGGGCAACATCTCCGGCGGCAGCTTCCTCGACTATTACGTGCCCACGGCGCTCGAGACTCCTAGGTGGGAGACCGACAAGACCACCACACCTTCGCCGCACCACCCGTTCGGCGCGAAAGGCGTGGGCGAGTCGGCGACGGTGGGCGCGCCGCCCGCGATCGCCAACGCGGTGGTGGACGCGCTGCGGCATCTGGGCGTCACGCACCTCGACATCCCGATCACGCCCGAGAAGGTGTGGCAGGTGCTGAAGACGAAGGGGGTCGCGGAGTAGCTAGGCCCCGAGGCGGCGAACGAAGCGCGCGCTGGAGGCTATGTCGTAGCCGGTGATTTCCCCGCTCGCGCTCGTGCTGAAGGTGAGGCGTTCTCCGAAGGGCAGCGTACTGAAGGCGCCGCTGGAGCGCACGATGAAGGTATGCAGTCCGGTCGTGCGCTCCAGAATCGCGCGCGCGGCGTAGGGGTTGGGAGCGCCCGGCGGCACCAGCGCCAGCTGCCCGTCCAGCGCGGCCACGAATACGGTCATGTGCCCGTTTTCCGAGCGGTAGAGACCGCAGTAGCGCTCGGCGTCTTCCACGAAGGCGGGCGCGGCGCGCGCCGCCGCTTTGGCGACGATCGGCGCGAGCAGCTGCAGCGCATAGTCGCAATAGCCCGCCGGATTGCCGTCGTCGGCGTTCGTCAGGACGGCGACGCCGAGCTTCAGCGCCGGGATGAACTCGATGAGCCCCGCAAAGCCGGGCGTGCTGCCCGGATGTCCGACGCGCACCCGTCCGTCGACGCGGCGCACCCGCATGCCCAGTCCCCATGCCGTCTGCCAGTCATCGAGCAGCCACTGCGGGCGGTGCATCTCGCGCAGGCTCTTGCCGCCGAGCACCGAGCCGCCGCTTCCCATGTGAAACGCGAGCCAGCGGCCCATGTCCTCGATCGTCGAAACCATGCCCGCTGCGGGGCCGACCACGCCGTGGTCCGCGTGCTGCGCGGGCCCGTGCGGCTCTCCGGGCCCCGGCCGCGAGTAGCCGGTTGCGGGACGCGCCCCTTCGCGGCGCGGTCCCGCCCCGGTACCCGCCATTCCCAGCGGAGCGAGGATGCGCCGCTCGACGTGCCGCGCCCAGGGGTCGCCGCCCGCCGCGGCGATCACCTCGCCGAGCAGCGCGTATCCGGTGTTGGAGTATTTCCACTCGGTGCCCGGCGGATAGGTCGCCCTGAATTGATCGGGGAATTGCGCCGGGAAGCCGGGCCGGCTCCACCACGTGCCCGGCAGGTCGCGCTGCAGGCCCGAGCTGTGCGTGAGCAGCTCGCGGATCGTGACGTCGAGCAGGCCGGCCCTGCGAGCCTCGCTTGCAGTCGTCGTCAGGTGATCGCGAACGCGGTCGTCGAGCCTGAGCTTCCCCCCCTCGCGCAGCTGCAGGATCGCGAGCGCGGTGAAGGTCTTGGTGATGGAGCCGATGCGGTAGAGCGTTTGCGGCGTCGCCGCGGTCTTCGCGCCCACGTCGGCGAAGCCGAAGGCCCTTGTCCAGACGGGCCCGTCGCCCTGCACGACCGTGAGCGCCACGCTGGGGAGATGCTGCTCCATGAACGAGTGCGCGGTCCACGCATCGAGGAGGGAAAGCGCCTGCGCGACGCCGCTCGTCATGGCCTGGGTTCTGGTAGGGGCGCTCCGAGTCGATCATGCCGTCGCCGGGACCCGGCAGTCAAGCGCACGCTCCTGGATCACGCGCGCCGTCTTGTTTCCTTGACAACTGGCGGGGCATGGCCTCGGAATAGGGAAGGGATAAGCGACGCCTAAAGGATACGCCGGCAGCCGTATCTCAGCATCGGCCTGGCGTCGAAGCTCCGCTTGGAGCGCTAGCTCGCCGGCCGCGGCGCGGGGGCGCGCTCGATGGCACGCTCCTCGATCGGAAGGTTGACGAGCGCGGCGAATATGCCGAGGCCGATCGAGATCAGCCACACGACCTGGTAAGAGCCCGTGTGATCGAACAGATATCCCCCCAACCAGACGCCGACGAAGCTGCCGATCTGGTGGCTGAAGAACACGAACCCCGAGAGCATCGACATGTAGGCCACGCCGAAGATGCCGCCGATCACTCCGTTGGTGAGCGGCACGGTGGAAAGCCACAGCACCCCGATCGCGGCCGAGAACAGGTACACCGAGCCCTCGGTCACCGGCGAGAAGATGAAAAACGCTATTGCGATGCTGCGCAGGAAGTAGATCGATGACAGCAAGTACTTCTTCGTATACTTGGCGCCGAGCGCGCCCGAGGCGAAGGAGCCTACGATGTTGAACAAGCCGACCAGCGCGAGCGCGAACATTCCCACGTTCGCCGAGAGGCCCTTGTCGACCAGGTACGCCGGGAAGTGCACAGTGATGAAGGCGAGCTGGAAGCCGCAAACGAAATAGCCGGCGGTGAGCAGCAGGAAACTTCTGTGACCGAAGGCCTCGCGTACCGCCTCGCCGATGCTTTGCGCCGGAGCGCCGCCCGTGCCACCGCGCTGTTCGACGAGCGCCGATGCGAGCGGCGCGATCAAAGCAGCGCTGATTGCCAGGATGAGCAGGGAGTTGAACCAGCCGAAATGCGAAATCAGCGTGCCCGTGTAGGGCAGCATGGCAAACTGGCCGAACGAGCCCGCCGCGCTGCAAAGGCCGAGCGCCATGCTGCGGCGCTCGGGCGGGAAGACGCGGCTCACAACACCGAAGACGATGCTGAATGTCGTGCAGCCCTGGGCGAGGCCGATCAACAATCCGGTGGCCAGCGCAAACTGCAAGCCGGTTGTGGAAAGGGCCATCAGCACGAGGCCCGTCGAGTAGCAGGCCGCGCCCGCGAGCAGGACTCTCCCGGCTCCCTTGCGGTCCGCGATCATCCCGAGAAAAGGTTGCGATGCGCCCCATAGCAGGTTCTGCAGCGCCAGTGCGAAAGCGAAGGTCTCGCGGTTCCAGCCATGATCGATGGTCATGGGTTGCAGGAACAGGCCGAAGCCCTGCCTGGTACCCATCGCGAGGGTGAGGATGATGCCGCCGCAGAGGAGCACGATTCCCGGGGAACGCCAATCCTTCGTGTTCATTGTGAGCTTCTTCCGTTTGATTGAGGGGGGTCTTCTACTCCAGCCGCAGCGGAGCGGCAACAGCGAGCCCTTGCGCAAAATCCACTTCGAGCAGCCGGAGCTGCTCGAGCACTTCCGGGCTTTCCACGAATTCCGCGATGGTCTGGATGCCCATGGAATGGCACCTGGTGTTGATCGCTTCGACTTTCTCGGAGACGGCGAGAGCGCGGTCGACGTCCTTCACGATGCCGTAGCTGAGTTTCACGAAATCGGGCTTCGAGACCTGGAGAAACTCGAACGAAGCCTCGCTCCCATTGAAGCCCGCGAGCGTGAAGCGGCAGCCCTCGGGCTTGAGCTGGGCCTGGAGGGTCTTCAGTTGCTGGAGGCGCAGAAGCGCAGTGTCCCACGCGAGCTCGAAGGCAAAGGTTCCCTCGGGCAGCTGTCCGCTCTTGACATGCTTGGCGACGAAATCGGCGAAGTTCGCCTCGCGCAGTGTGTCTTCGGAGAGGTTGATGCCGTTGGCCGGCACGGCCCAATCCGGGGAGTTCGTGCGGGAAGCCATGATCCATTTGCTCAGGTGACTGACCACCCAGCGGTCCACGTAGGGCAGCAAGTGGTACTCCTCCAGCATGGGAAAGAACGTCCCGGGCGGCAGCAGCTTTTCCTCTTCCTCCTTGAAGCGGACCAGGGTTTCCTGGTACGGGCGACCCGAGTCGCCGGCCAGCCTAAGGATCTTCTGCGAGTAGATGACGAAGCCGCCTGTCTTCAGCGCGGTGATCAGCTTGTCCGCTATGTTCTTTTGCGTCGCGCTGTTGTCTTCCATGTGCTCAGGGCTTCCTCCAGCCGCCCCTGAAGCAGCGGCATCGTGAAATAGCGAGTCGCATGGAGGGAATGTGCCGTATTGCCCCGAGGTCGTCAAACGCCCTGTCTATTCCTTCGCCGGGTGCGCTAGAATCGGGCGGGCAAATCGGAAAAAAAGGGAGCTGGGCCATGGCGGAAGCCGTCACTGCGAAGAACAGGCCCGCAATCAAGTCGAAATTTCCGTCAGACGGCACGCTGAGCTCGAAGAACCTCGAAGCCTCGCGCAGATTCCGCGAGAAATTCCTCGGACGCCGGCGCCGGCCATGATCAAGTCCTGGCTCATGCCGCAGACGGATTCCAAGCAGGCGGTGCGGATGCGCCGGTTCCTGCTCGCCGGAGCGACCTACGCGGTCTCGGCGGCGCTGCTCCTGCTCGCCTGGGCATTCGGCCTCATCGAGCTCGCGCCCGTGCTTGTCCTCATCGCCGCGACCGCCCTCGTCAACTTGTCGCTGTTCGTCGTGTTCCGGACGGGATTCAACCTGCGCTTTCGCGACCCGAGTCTCACCTGGGGGCAGACGTTCATCGCGAACATCATCCTGCTGTACGCCGTCTACAGCTTCAATCAGGGACGTGCGTTCACCCTGATGCTGTTCCTCGTCATCCTCACTTTCGGGGTCTTTCAATTCAGCACGCGAGAATTCGTCACCATTACCCTGCAGATTCTCGCCGGATACGCTTTTGTCATCAACCTCCTGATGGTGTTGAAGCCCGAGACGGTGAACGTGTATCAGGAATGGTTCCAGTGGGCCGGGCTCGCCTCCATCCTCCCGCTTTTTGCCGTAGTCGGCGGCAGGATCAGCGCCTTGCGTCAACGCCTTCGACGAAGCAACGAGGAGCTTCGGTCGGCGCTCGGCGCAATCCGGCAGGTGGCCACCCACGACAGCCTGACCGGGCTGCCGAACCGCGTCCTGTTCAACGAGGAACTGCAACATGCGCTCGCGAGGCTGGAACGGCACCACAGGCCGGTTGCGCTTTTCGTGCTGGACCTGGACCGTTTCAAGGTGGTTAACGATACGCTCGGCCATCAGTTCGGCGACCGGGTACTGCAGGAAACGGCGAAGCGGCTGCTCGCCTGCGTGCGCGAGAGCGATATCCTCGCGCGGCTGGGCGGGGACGAGTTCGTCGTTCTGGTGGAGGAATTCGGCGAGCATTCCAATCTGGCGGACGTCGCGCGCAAGCTCCTCGCGTCCGTGTCCGGGCTCACGGAGATCGACGGCCGCGAGGTCGGGCTTTCGGTGAGCATCGGAATCTGCGCCGCGCCGGAAGACGGCCGCGATCCGAAGACCTTATTCGCCAACGCCGATATCGCCATGTACCGCGCCAAGGAAATGGGCCGGAACAACTATTGTTTCTTTTCCGCGGAGCTGCATACCTACACGATGGAGAAGCTCGCTCTTGAGGCCGGATTGCGGCATGGCCTTGAGCGCGGCGAATTCCGCATTCACTACCAGCCGAAGATCGATATCGGCACCGGCAGGATTACGGGCGTCGAGGCCCTGTTGCGCTGGCAGCATCCCGAGCACGGTCTTCTGGGACCCGACAAATTCATACCGCTCGCGGAGGCGAGCGGCCTGATCGTCCCGATCGGCTTATGGGTTCTGCGCGAGGCATGCTCGCGCACCAAGGCCTGGCAAAACGCCGGGCTGCCGCGATTCACGGTCGCGGTCAACCTGTCCCCGAGCCAGTTCCGCCAGGAGGACCTCGTGCCGCGGGTCGCGGAAATCCTGAAATCCACCGGGCTCGATCCCGAGTGGCTTGAACTGGAGATCACCGAAAGCGTGGTGATGCAGGATCCGGACCAGGTCGTCGCAAAGCTGGAGGCAGTGCGCCGGATGGGCGTTCGCATCGCCATCGACGACTTCGGCACCGGCTATTCGTCGCTCGGCTACCTGAAGCGCTTCCCGATCAACAGCCTCAAAGTGGACCGGGCATTCGTTCGCGACCTTCCCCATTCGAGCGACGATATCGCCATTACGCGCGCGGTCATCGCCATGGCGCACAGCCTCGACATGAATGTCATTGCCGAGGGTGTGGAGCTGAAGGAGCAGTTCGACGCGTTGCGCAAGGAGGGCTGCGATGAGTATCAGGGCTACCTGTGCCGCCCGCCGCTCACCGAAGACGACCTGATCCGCTTTATCCGCGAAAGCGGCACCGGCGGCGCACGCGCCAACTCTCAGTAGGATTTGAGCCCTTGGGGGCGGACGCTGAAAGCCCCCGGCCTGAAGCTCGACTAGGACCAGGGGAACCACCATGAGGATCTGCCACTTCAATGACAGGCAAGTCGGCGCCGTCGTCGGAGACCGCGTCCATCCGATCGGCGATGCGCTTACGCAGGCCGGCCACCTCAGGCCCGGCCACTCGATGCTGGAGGTGATCGAGCGGCTCGCCAATGAGCCTGCGGCGATGAAGTGCGCGCGGTTCTCGGTGCAAACCGGTTCCTCGATACCGCTTGCGTCGGCCAAGCTGCTCGCGCCGATCTTGAATCCGCCGGCGATCTGGGCAGCCGCCGCGAACTACAGGGCACACCAGGCGGAAATGCGGGAAAAGATGGGCTCGTCGGATCGTGCCGGCCTCACCAAGGACGAGTTGATGGCGGAGTTCTTTCTGAAGCCCGCGTCCTCGATCGTGGGTCCGGGTGGACCGGTGGTCCTGCCAAGCGTATCAAAGGACGTGGACTTCGAGTGCGAGTTGTGCGCGGTGATCGGAAAAGCGGCCCGCCACGTCGGCGAGGACAAGGCACTCGAGCACGTGTTCGGCTATACCATTTGCTGGGACTTCAGCCAGCGCGATCCGTGGGGGCGCGGCAGGCAGAACACGCGCAACATCCGAAAGGGATTCGATACCTTCACCGGCCTCGGACCGTGGATCGTCACGCGCGACGAAATCGACGACCCGCAGAATCTCGAGATCCGCGTCGAGCAGAACGGCAGGGAAGTGATGCGCGCACACACCGGCGACATGATCTGCGCATTGCGCGAGCACATCCGCTTTCTCTCCGACGTACTGACCCTGCAGCCCGGGGCGCTCATCACCACCGGCACTCCGGCCGGAGTAGCCAAACTTGCCGGCGGCGACCACCTGAAGGGCAGCATCGAGAAGGTCGGAACAATGGAGATGGACGTGCGCGCCGAGCACGAATAGCCGCGCGCAGCTGAGCATCAAGCTGGAGTAGGAAGAAACGCCCCCGGAACCGATATTCCGCTAAGCTGTCGAGGCTCGCCGTGGCGGAGGCGACGGGCGACGGGGAGGCATCGGTGAAAGCGCGGCAGTTTGTCCAGTGGATCCAAGAACGGAATCCTCTTCGGAGCGCTTCCCTGAGCGAGCTGCGCGCGCACGCTCAGCGCGCGTTTGCACGAGGCGGAAAATGGCTCAGGGAGGACCGACGACGGCCTTGGGCAGTGGTCGCCGTAATCCTCGCAATCGCCGTCGCTGCAGGCGCAATCCAATCGCCGGCGATTGGACGCTACGGCCGGGCGATCTTCGCTTCGCGAGGGGTGGTGCCACTCAGCGAGGGGGTGCAGCTGGCCGCGGCAGCCAGGGCGAAGCAGCTTGCCGCGGTGCTCGATTCACGCTTGGACAAGAAGTCGAAGTTCGGCGGTGAGGCCTGGGCGTCCGCCCTGGCGCTGGTGGCCCTGAGGGAGGCCAATCCATCCTACGCGCGCCGCGTCGAGGCCAGGCGGATAGAGAACTACTTCCGCTCGATCTCCGGGCCGGAGTGCGCGTGCTGGCGGAAGCGTCCGCAAGGGCGATATCCGAATCACCTCGGCGCCACCTCGTGGACGCTGTGGGCGTTCGCGGCCTACGGGATACCGGCGCACAAGAGCGAAATCGAATTCGTGCTCTCGACTCAGAATCGTGAAGGGTGGTGGCCTTTGTTCGCGGGCGCGAGCGATCCGCGTTTCGCATCGACCTACGGGACCGCGGCCGCCGTTCTCGCGTTGCACGAGCAATCGGCTCTCAAGCCGATTCGCGCTCAACGGAAACGCATCGCCGACGCCGTGGGGCGCGGCACGAGTTGGTTGCTCCGCTATGTGGTCCCGGGCCGCGCGCGCTGGGCAGACTATCCCGCGTGGCCGCGGCCGAAGGAACGCCGCGAGCTTCTCGGCGTATCCGGTTTTGCGCTGTACGTACTGCACCGCGTCGGGGCGCCGGGCCTTGCCGATCTCGACCGCGACTGGCTCGCCAATCTTCCCGGCGAGATCCCGACGGCTCGGAGCGGCGAGACTTCGGGAAAGCTCGTGAAGATCGGTGGACGCACCTATCGGGACGACTCGCCTTATCATGGACTGCCGTGGGAAATCGTTGCGACGCTGATCGCGTATCCCAACGGCACGATTTCGGGAAAGGCCCGAGCTCTAGAGTGGCTCGAGCGTGCGCTCGGACCCGAAGGCCCCATCCATGCGCTGAGGGGAACGGAAGGGCCGGTCGCCGCCGAGACGCTGTTCGCGCTTCGAAACCACCCGGCAATTGCCGGGAACATGTAGCCGTACTCACAGGAGAGGGAATCTGGATACCGATCAGGCATTGCGCCGCGACGTGGCCCTCGCCAACCGGATCGTCGAACGCTTCGGTCTCTCCGGAGCTTTCGGGCATGTCAGCGCCCGCATACCGGGCACAGACAGCTTCTATTTCCCGACGCGGCGCAGCCCCGGCTTGGCCGACGAGAACAGACTGCTGGTTATCGACGCGGACGGGAACATCCTCTCCGGGGAAGGAACGCCGAACAGCGAGCTGTGGATCCACGCGCGGATCTATGCGGCGCGGCCGGAGGTCGGCGGCGTGGCGCATGCCCATCCGCCGGCCTGTGTATGCCTCACGCAGATCGGTCAGCCGCACCGCGTCGTGCACAATCAGGGAGGCCCCTTTCACGAAGGCGTCCCGGAGTTCGAGCGCATCGGCCTCATCCGGACGCGTGAACTCGGAGATCTGCTCGCGCGCCGCCTCGGCAAAGGCATTGCGGTGATGATGCGCGGCCACGGGATTACCACGGCGCTCGCCGACGTGCGCGCGGCGACGGTGGCGGCGTGCTTTCTCGAGGAGAGCGCCGGACTGCAATTGCGCATGCTCGCCGCCGCCGGAGGCGATGCGGGGAAGATTCGCGCCTTTACTTCGGAGGAGGCAAGAGGCGTGAGCGATCAGGTCAGCCCCGGAATCGTGGCGCGTGCCTGGGAATACTACTCGCTCGCGGCGGGGCAGAAATCCCTGGGTGGCTAGAAAGACGAGCTGCGGCGGGTTGTAAGGCTCGTCCAATGCTTGAAGACGACCCCGTTATGGTATCGGCAGGATGAGGCGAGGACCCGGTCGTCGGCGTGCCCCCGGTTTCGTCGCGGTGGGACGATTTCCCCCGCGAGGCCTGCCTTCCCTCCTGTATGCGCTGTCGCTCGTGCTCGCACCGGCGTTCGGAGCAGACGGGTCGCCGGACAAGTGCCACAACATCCCCGATCGGGAAGCGCGTCTCAACTGCTTCGACTCGGTACCGCAGGAAAACCGCGAGCCAGGCCACTATCTCTCGGGCCTCTGGAAACTCGGTACCGCGCGCATCGGCATCGACCAGGTGCAGCCGCATCGCCCGGTCTACATTCTGTTGGACCGCTGGACAGGCAACGTGAACGAATCTCCGTCGAGTCCCGCGCCCGGCCACAGCGTCACTGCCCCCCTTGATCTGAGCGCGAACGAATTGAAATTCCAGTTGAGCTTCAAGTCGGAGCTGGTTTCGTCTCACGATTTCGGCGGAACATTCCTCGGCCTGAACAGCGCCCGCCTCTGGTTCGCCTATACGCAGCAATCCCACTGGCAGTTGTACACGCCGGGCGCGTCGCGGCCATTTCGCGAGACGGACTACGAGCCGGAGGCGATCCTGACCCTCGGCACCGCGAACGAGGGAGACGGGTGGAAGCTGCTCAACATCGGGTACGTGCACCAGTCGAACGGCAGGTCGCAGCCCGAATCGCGCAGCTGGAACCGGATCTACGCACAGGGCGGCTGGGAGTGGCGCCGGGTTGCCGTGCTGGCGCGCGCCTGGGCGCGCATTCCGGAGAATTCCGGCCGCGACGACAACCCCGACATCAAGGATTACGTGGGGCGAGGCGATGCCCTTGTCCGCTGGGACATGGGCGGGGACTACGCAGCGTCATTGCTGGTTCGCCACACCCTGAGAATGAATCCGAGCCGCGCGTTCCTGGAGTTGGACTTGACCACGTCCCCGCTGCTCGGTGCGGCGCGGGGCTACATCCAGTTGACGTCAGGTTATGGCGAGAGCCTGATCGACTACAATTTCCGGCAGACCACGCTGGGATTCGGCGTCGTGTTCCGCGCCTGGTAAGGCCGCTCGACGCGGCCGGTCTCCGGAGCGAGGGCGCGATAGCTTCGGCAATCTCTTACCTGCTCGAATTGTCGGAAATGGGGACTTGCTGCGGGTCGGTTGTCACCGGTTCCCGTCTTGTTGGCAGTGGCACCTATTCCTATTCCCACACATCGCGCCGGACGGGATACACCTTGCTCTGGTAGTGCTGCTTGAGCGTGCTCAGTTCCATGAGGACGCCGAACGGAAAGCCCTTGCGGGTTCCCCCGCGGTCGTCGGTGAGCAGGTCC
>DATBLP010000057.1:0-11179 GCA_036555245.1 Burkholderiales bacterium | reverse complement strand
GCCACCGACGTCGACCCGGAGGTAGTTGCTACCGAGGAGCCGATTGTTGCCGCCGAGGTCATGCACGCCCAAGCGCACGCCGAGATTCCTGCTGAACGCGTCGTTTGCTTCGACGATTCGCGCCTCTATCAGTACCTGTCGCACCGGGACATCAACCTTGCCAAGCAGTTTGCGGACGTCATCCAGCCGGCTTCCGACGTCCTGCACAAAAACCTGGTTGGTGCGCGAGTCCGCGACGGCGCTGCCCCGTTTGGAGAGGATGCGCTGCTGCGGATTGACCAGCAATTTCTGGAAGTCATCCCCCTTTGCGTAGTTAAGCTGGAACGTCTCGGTGCGCAAGGGCTCCAGCTCAGTGATCTGACTGGCCGATTCGAGGGCGAGTTTCTCCTTGGTGGCAAGCTCATCACGCGGCGCAATCCAGATCACGTTTCCGTTCTTGCGCATATCGAGGCCGCGGGTCTGCAGGATGATATCGAGCGCCTGATCCCAGGGGACGTCCTTCAGTCTCAGCGTCAGATTCCCGGTCACGGTATCGCTGGTAATGATGTTCAGGTCGGTGAAGTCGGCGATGACATTCAGCACGCTCCTCACCTCGACGTTCTGGAAGTTGAGCGAAAGCTTCTCTCCCGAGTAGCCCGTGCGCGTGCCCTGAACCAGCTTGTTTGGGTCGTATTGGAGCGGCTTCACCTCGAGAACGAACTGGGTATCGGTCTGGTAGGCATTGTGCTCCCACAAACCACGCGGTTCGACGATCATGCGCACGTTGTCCCCTTGCGGGAACATGCTGATAGCCTGAACCGGGGTGGCGAAATCAACCACGTCGTAACGCTTGCGCAACGCTTCCGGCACGCTGGTCTTGAGGAAATCCACGATCACCGATTGGCCTTGCTGGCGAATGTCCACACCCGTGGATGTATCGGAGAGGTCGACGACTACGCGACCTTCGCCTGCGCGCCCGCGCCGGAAATTGAAATCCTTGATCGAGTGTTGGAGATCGGACCTGCCTTCCGCGAATCGGGCCCCTGCGCCGGCAGCCTGCTGGGGCGCCACCCCGCTCGTCGCAAGTGTGATCAGCAGCCCTTTGCCTTCCACCTTGGCTTCGTAGGGAACCATGCTGCGCAGGTTCAGCACCAAGCGAGTCCTGTCGCCTGCCTGCACCAAGTTCATCGAGCGCAGCATCCCTTCCCCGATGTCCTGGCTGTTTCGACCCAGACCGTTGGTCGTCCCCGGAAAATCGAACGCAATACGCGCCGGATTGGCGATAGTGAAGCTGCCCGGAGCCGCACCCAGCGGTTCCTTCAGCGTCACTCGCACGAATATCTGGCCGCCCGACTGCGTGACGTCAAAGGAGTCGATGCTGTTTTGTGCTCTGACGGTCGGGACAAGCGCGAGCACGCCCAACGCACAGACCACCACCTGAACGAAATTCCGCATGAGGCTGCTGTACATTACTTACCTCCTCCAACTTCTTGCAGTTGCAAGGTGCTCTGGCGTTCGGTCCAGTCCCCGGCCGCATCTTGAATCAGCTCGCGGACCTGGATCTGGCTTTCGGAAATGGTAGTGATCAGGCCGAAATTCTGGCCGATGTAGTTGCCGACCCTTACGCGGTAGAGACCGGTATCCGCCTTCACCAAGGCGAAATTGGCCTTCTTCTGCTGCAGCACACCGACCATTGTCAATGATTCGAGCGGGTAGGCCTCGAGCGGTTCTTTGGGTCTGTTGAAATCCGGCTTGAGGCCGCCGCCGCCTGTGCCTGCCGATTTTGTGAGCAACTCGATCTTCGCGGCGCTGAAAGGGTCGGGCTGTTCGAAGACCTTGTAGGGTACCGGTTCATACGGCTTTACGACCGGCAGCGGCGCGATCCTGCCACGCATATCCTTGGTCTTTTCCTTCAACTCCGCTTTGAGATCGCCGAATTCCTCTCCGCCGCACCCCGCCAGCAGAAATCCCAGGGCGACCGCAACCGAGAGCGCCTTCACCGCTTCCCTGCCTTGGCGCCCTTGGCGGCGCGACTCTGGGCCGCGACTTCTTCTTCATCGAGATATCGGAACGTCTTCGCCGTCACGTCCATGGTCAGAGTGCCACCTTTCGCGGCAGTCAGTCCGATGTCGTTGAGCGTGACGATGCGCGAGAGTTGGCCGATGTCGCTCGCGAACTGCCCCATATCGTGATAGCTGCCGGTGAGCTTCAACGTGACGGGAAGCTCTGCGTAGAACTCGCGCTTCGTCTCGGCAGGCGCAGGCTTGAAGAGCTCGAATTGCAGGCCGCGGCCGAGCCCCGCCTGGTTGATATCCACAAGCAGCGCGTCCATCTGGGACTTGTTGGGAAGTTGCTTCAGCAGCGCGCCAAAGGAGCTATCGATCTCCCGCAGCTGCTGGCGATACAGATCCAGGTTGATCGCCTGCTGCTGCTTCGCCACGTATTCGTCCTTGAGTTTCGCTTCCTGGGCGCGTCCGGCATCAAGAGTGTCCATCTGCTCCTGCCAGTCGATGACGTAGCCGAGGGCCACGATGCCGACCAGCATCGCGATCAACAGCATCGCCTTCGGCAGGGGAGGCCACGCGCCCGGATCGCGCGGATTGAGGTTCTTGAACTGCTCGAGAAACTGCCTCATGCGCAACTCACCTTTTGGCCGCCGCCTTGGGAGCGGGCTTACCGGCTTTCGCGGAATCCTCGGTCTGGAGTCGCTTCAGACTCACGTTCATGTTGAATTCCGAGACGCGCTTGTTGCTCACCATGGAAGCCTTGATCTCGACCAGATCCGGGTTCTCGAGGTAAGGTGAGGCAGCGAAATTGCGCATCAAGGTTGATACCCGCGCGTTCGACTGGGCATAGCCCAACAAATTGACTTTCAACCCAGTCTGCTTGATCGACTTGAGATACACGCCGTCGGGTACCTGCTGGACCAATTCCTGGAGCAAGTACACGGCTTGAGCACGATCGGCCTGCAGGCGCTCGATGATTTGCTTCCGGGCCAGCAAAGCCGCAATCTCGGTCCTGAGCTTCTTGATCTCCTCGATCTCCTTGTCGAGCCGGACGTTTTCCCTCTTCAGGAACTCGTTGCGGTCGTTCTGGACCGATATGTAGCCCGCGATCGTGAGGTGCACCGCACCCACTATCAGCAATCCAAGCACCGCAACCATCCCCGCCAGCACGCCCAAGTGCTGGCGCTGTGCCTTGCGGCGGGCTTCGCGCCAAGGGAGCAGATTGATGCGGATCATGGATCGAATCGCCGCATGGCCAATCCGCAGGCAACCATCAGGGACGGGGCATCCGAAACGAGCTTTTTCAGCGGAACGCGCGGTGAAATCGCCATGTTCGCGAAAGGATTGGCGACCAGCGCATTGATCTGGGTGCGGCTCTGCACCATTTCGTCCAGCCCCGGGATCACCGCGGAGCCGCCGGTGAGCAGCACGTGCTCGACCGAAGTGTACTGGGTCGAAGTAAAGAAGAACTGCATCGCGCGCTGGATCTCGAGAGCCGCGTTCTCCATGAATGGACGCAGGACCTCTGCTTCGTAGTTTTCCGGGAGTCCCCCGGAGCGCTTGGCGGCTTCGGCTTCTTCTTGGCTCATGCCGTACTGGCGCATGATGTCCTGAGTGAGTTGGCTGCCGCCGAATGCCTGTTCGCGCGTGTAGACGGTCTGGTCGTTGCGCAGCACCGTGATATTCATGACATTCGCGCCGAGATCCACGAGCGCGATGTTCTGGTCTTTTCCGTGATCGGGAAACTGCTGCTGAATGAGTTCAAACGCGGCTTGGGTGGCGTACGACTCGACATCCATGACGACCGCCTTCAAACCCGAGGCTTCGGCCACGGCAATGCGGTCCTCAACCTTCTCCTTGCGCGAGGCGGCGATGAGGACTTCCATTTCTTCCGGCCCCGACGGCGACGGGCCTATGACCTGAAAATCCAGGTTGACCTCCTCGAGCGCAAAGGGAATGTATTGATTGGCCTCAGTCTCGACCTGAACCTCGAGTTCCTCGTCGCGAAGGCCGGCCTGTACGATGATCTTCTTGGTGATCACCGCCGCCGTCGGCAACGCCAAAGCGACATTCTTCGTGCGCGTAGCCATCCTTTTCCAGCCGCGCTGCACGGAGTCGACGACCGCATCGAGATTGGTGATGTTGCCGTCGAGTACCGCATCCTTGGGCAAGGCCTCGATGGCATAGCGCTCAACCCGGGGGTTTCCCTTACCCGCGTCGGAAAGCTCCACCATCTTCACCGAAGATGAAGAAATGTCCATGCCGAACAACGGCGGAGACTTTGCCTGCAGAATATCCCAATTCAGGCGCAAATCGGATTTCCCCTTCAGGTATGGCCGGTTAGGCGCGATTAGTATAATTTACGTTAAATGCTAGCAACAACTATACACCCTGTAAAGTAAATTTTTCATGCGTGATATTAAGAGCTTATCCAGAACCTTACGCTTGCTGCGCATCTCTATAATGAGCGACCTTTTCCAGGACAAATCCCCCGTAATGTGGCTGCGATGGTTCGCCTTCCCGGTATTGGTGCTGGCCGGGGTGGGCGTGATATGCCTTGCTCTGGCCGGTTTCGCGGTTCTGCTTGCCTACCCGAACCTGCCCTCGATCGAGGCTCTCACCGAATACCAGCCGAAAATCCCCCTGCGCGTCTATACGGCCGACGGAGTGCTGATCGGGGAATTCGGGGAAGAACGCCGATCACTTGTCCGTATTGACGAGGTCCCGGCCCTCATGAAACAGGCCATCCTCGCCGCAGAGGACGAGCGCTTCTATCAGCATACCGGTGTCGACTACCAAGGAGTGCTGCGAGCAGCGTACTCCAATCTGCTCACCGGAGGCAAAATCCAGGGCGCGTCGACCATCACCATGCAGGTCGCGCGAAACTTCTTCCTTTCCCGCGAGAAAACACTGACACGCAAGCTGTACGAAGCGCTGCTCGCATTGAGGATCGAGAACAGCCTGACCAAGGACCAGATCCTGGAGATCTACATCAACCAGATCTACCTGGGCCAACGAGCATACGGCTTCGGAACTGCCGCCAACATCTATTTCGGCAAGAATCTGGCGCAGTTGAACACCGCGGAGATCGCGATGCTCGCGGGATTGCCCAAGGCGCCTTCCTTGTTCAATCCCGTCATCAACCCGAAACGCGCCAGGCAACGCCAACTTTACGTGCTGAGGCGAATGCATGAGCTCGCCGTCATCAACGACGAGGAGTATGAACAGGCCCAGGCAACCCAGGTTACCGTCAGGCGCGAATCGGTGACCGAGTACGCGATTCATGCGGAGTTCGTCGCCGAAATGGTGCGGCAGACTCTCCATGAACGCTACCCGGATGACGTGTACTCCCGGGGGTTCAGGGTTTACACGACCCTGACGCGGGCCGATCAGGAAGCGGCATACATGGCGCTGCGTCAAGGCCTGTTCGAATACGACCGGCGCCATGGATACCGCGGCCCGGAGGGCTTTGTGGACCTCAAGGATGCCGAGGAGGAAGAAGCCTACGAGGAATCCCTGCAGGACTATCCCGATAGCGACGATCTTCTTGCCGCTTTGGTCTTGGAGGCGACCCCAAAACGCGTCAGGGCTTATCGGCGGGGAGGAGAAGTTGTCACCTTGTCCGGAGACGGGCTCAGATTCGCCGAACGCATGCTCGACGCCCGCACGCCGCAAAACCGGCGCATCCGACGTGGGGCCATTATCCGGATACAACAAGGCGACCGCGGCAGCTGGCAGATCGCTCAGATTCCGGAGGTCGAGGGAGCGTTCATCTCCCTCAATCCTCAGGATGGCTCTGTGCGGTCGCTCGTCGGTGGCTTCGATTTCAATCGTAGCCAGTACAACCACGTGACCCAGGCCTGGCGGCAGCCGGGATCCGGCTTCAAGCCCTTCATCTACTCGTCCGCGCTCGAGAAGGGCTTCACTCCGGCGACGGTAATCAACGATGCACCCGTGGTCGTTGACGCGGCGCTCACCGGCGGACAAGCCTGGGAACCGAAAAACTATGACGGCAGATACGAAGGGCCGATGAGCATGCGCATGGCTTTGGCGAAATCGAAGAACATGGTGTCAATCAGGATTCTTCAGGCGATCGGGCCACAGTATGCTCAGGACTACATCACCCGTTTTGGATTCGACGCCGACCGGCACCCGCCGTATCTGACCATGGCCCTGGGGGCCGGATCGGCGACACCGCTGCAAATGGCGCGCGCTTTTTCCGTATTCGCCACCGGGGGCTATCGCACTGAACCCTACGTAATCCAGAAAGTCGTCGATGATCGAGGCAATGTGCTGGCACAGGCGCAGCCAGCCGTTGCCGGAGATGAATCATTGCGGGTGATCGACATCCGCAATGCGTTCATCATGGACAGCATGATGCACGACGTGGTGCGCTACGGGACTGCTGCGCGCGCCATGGCTCTCCGGCGCCAGGATCTTGCCGGCAAGACCGGCACCACCAACGACTACATCGATGCATGGTTCAGCGGCTATCATCCCACTCTGCTTGGAGTCGCCTGGGTCGGATTCGATCAGCCGAAGAAGCTCGGCCCGGGCGAGACCGGGGCGGTTGCAGCCCTTCCGATCTGGATAAACTACATGTCAAAAGCGCTGAAAGGAGTGCCGGAGATGTTTCAGCGCACCCCGGAGGGCGTAACGGCCGTCCGAGTCAACGACAATGGTTTGCAGGCGCCCGACGGCAGGCCGGAGTTCTTTTTCCGGGAAAACGTTCCGGGGCAGCAGCCGGCGGGAGACTCGACCCCGCGTACTTCGGAGGAGGTCAAGAACCAACTGTTTTAGTCGGCGGAGGCCCGTGAACAAGGTCGCAGCGGGCTGCGCCGCTCGCGCGTTCTACCGCCGGCCGAGAACGACTTCGCTCCCGCATTGCTGGCTTAACAACGCAGAAATCGCCGCGAACAGCTCGCTTCCATCACGCGTGTCAATCCAGGTCGATCCGTTCCAGCGAAAGTGGTGTCCCCCGGATTTCGATGCGACCCAGATTTCCTGCGCGGCAGCGTGACGGTTGACGACCATGCGGCTCCCGTCGGCAAATTCCAGCTCCAGAACGCCGGCACCCTTCTGCTCGCATTCCAAATCGGGTACGCATTCATCCAGCGCTCGGGCGAGGCGTCCGAGCGCCGCATCGGCCAAAGTCTCAAATTCGCTCGGTGTCATCTGCGTGATAGACTAACAAGGATTCGTCTCATCTATGCGCCTCACCGCAAGTCTCATCGTGCTGCTCCTCGCTCTTTCGGCCTGCGGTACCAAGGGTGCGCTCTACCTTCCCCCGCCGGAGCAAAAGCCGCAGCAGGATAACAAACCCGCGCCGCGCCAGTGAATTTCTTTTCGTATCAAGGCGGCACGCTTTGCGCGGAGAAAGTGCCGCTTGTATCGGTCGCGGAGCGATTCGGCACGCCCTGCTACGTCTATTCCCGCGCCGCAATCGAGCACGCCTACCGCGAGTTCGAGCGGGCGTGCGCCGGGCGGGATGTGCTGATCTGCTACGCGGTCAAGGCGAATTCCAATCTGGCCGTACTCAACCTGCTCGCACGTCTGGGATCGGGATTTGACATCGTCTCCGGCGGAGAGCTCGCCCGCGTCCTCGCAGCCGGTGGAACCGCAGGAAAAACCGTCTTCTCCGGGGTCGGCAAGAGTGAAGCCGAGCTGGAGGCGGCCCTCGAGGCCGGCATTCTGTGCTTCAACGTGGAATCCGAGGGCGAGCTCGAGCGACTGGCCGGGCTTGCTGCCACGCTAGGGAAGGTCGCTCCCGTCTCTCTGCGTGTCAACCCTGATGTCGACCCGCGTACCCATCCTTACATCGCGACCGGGCTGCGCGAGAGCAAGTTCGGCATTCCTTACGAGGAGGCACCGAGACTATATCGCCGAGCGGCCTCGCTGTCTTCGGTGCGTGTCACCGGCATCGATTTCCACATCGGCTCGCAACTCACGGACATCGGGCCGTTCGCCGCCGCCCTGGACAAGGTCCTGGAATTCGTCGACGCGCTCGGCAACACGGGATTGATCCTTGAGCACATCGATCTGGGCGGCGGCCTGGGGATCCGCTACCGGGACGAGCAGCCCCCGGCCCTGAGGGACTACCTGGAAGCCTTGTTCCGGCGTCTCGGCGACCGCAAGCTTCGCGTCTTGTTCGAACCCGGGCGCTCGCTTGTCGGAAACACCGGCGTCCTGCTGACCCGCGTCGAGTACCTGAAGCACGGCGAGGCGAGAAATTTCGCGGTAACCGACGCGGCTATGAACGACCTTCTGAGACCAGCGCTCTATGACGCGTGGCACGAGGTGCTGCCGGTGACGCGGCGCCCTAGGCCGGTAGCGTCCTATGACGTGGTCGGTCCGGTCTGCGAATCCGCCGATTTCCTCGCCCGCGACCGCCCACTTGCCCTGGCCCCCGGAGATCTGCTCGCGGTGATGTCGGCCGGAGCCTACGGCATGAGCATGAGCTCGAACTACAACTCTCGACCACGGCCGGCGGAAGTGATGGTCGACGCGGAAAGGATGCACCTGATTCGCGATCGGGAACCACCCGAAAGCCTCTTTGCGTCCGAGCGACTTTTGCCGTAAATTTAATCGTTTGCCCGATTCCTGGGGAATAGGCGCCCTATCGGTGCCGTTGATGGAACTATGGTTTCCCGGCCCTACAACGCTACGGCATCCCGGCTCCTGTTTGTGTTCGGAGGCGGAGCGCTGATCGTCGCCGCCGTCGCGCTGTTCGCTTACTTCGGGACCGAGATCCTTGCCAAGGAACGCAGGGCCCCCAAAGGCCCGCCGGCGGTTCTTGTGTCTGTGGCCCCAGTCTTGCAGGAGACCGTTCCGGTTCGACTCCAGGCGATCGGCAATGTCGAAGCCTATGCGACGGTCTCGGTCAAGGCCCGCGTCGATGGCCAAATTGTGGCCGTGAATTTTCGCGAGGGCCAGGCGGTCAAGAAGGGCGGCGCACTGTTCCGCATCGACCCGCGGCCTTTCGAGGCGGCGCTGCGCCAGGCGGAGGCGAACGCCCTCCGCGATGCCGCCGCACGCGACCAGGCACGTTCCCAGGCGAAACGCTATCGGGAGCTCCTCGAGAAGAACTTCGTTTCCAAGGAAGCCTACGCGCAAATTCGCACGAATGCGGAAACCGCCGAAGCCACGGCAAAGGCGAGCCAGGCGGCACTCGAGAACGCGCGGCTCAGCCTGGAGTATTGCACCATCGTTTCCCCGATCGATGGCTACGTCGGTAAAGTCCTGCTGCAAGCCGGAAACCTCGCACGGGCGAACGATGTCAACCCGCTCGTCGTCATCAATCAGGTCACGCCCATCTACGTGAATTTCGCGATTCCCGAACAGAGCCTGCCTGAGGTGCGCAAGCACATGGCCGCCGGACCACCGCTGTTGGTGGAGGTCATCCCGCCGGACCCAGCGGGGTCTCGCATTGCCGGGCAGCTAATCTTCGTCGACAACGCCGTCGATCCGGGCACCGGAACCATCCGCCTGCGCGCTCGCTTCGACAACCGCGACGCGGCGCTCTGGCCCGGGCAGTTCGTCAACGTGAGCCTGCGCCTTTTCCAGCAGGCAAACGCCATTGTTATCCCGTCTGAGGCGGTGCAGACCGGGCCTGATGGGCAATTCGTCTACGTCGTCGGCAAGGACATGGTCGTCGACGTGCGCAGGGTCACGGTACAGCGCAGCGACGGCGAGCGGGCGATCGTCAGCAGCGGGCTCGCCAAGGGCGAACAGGTCGTGACGCGCGGACAGCTGCGACTGGGTCCGCGGACGCGGGTGCAGATCAGCAGGACCGGTTCCGAGGCTTCATGAACTTCTGCGAGCTGTTCGTCCGGCGCCCCGTGACGACGGTGCTGATCATGGCTGGAATCCTGATCTTCGGCCTGGCCGGATACCGGCTGCTCCCGGTTTCGACGTTGCCGAACGTCGATTTCCCCACCATCCAGGTCACCGCCGAGCTGCCCGGTGCAAGCCCCGAGACCATGGCATCCGCTGTGGCAACGGTGCTCGAGCGGCAGTTCTCGACCATCGCGGGGATCGACGAGATGAGCTCGGTGAGCGGGCAAGGCGTCACCCGAGTGACCATCCAATTCACGCTCGACCGCGATATCGACGCAGCGGCTCAGGACGTGAACTCGGCAATCGCTTCGGCCGCGCGGCAGCTGCCGGCAACAATGCCGTCGCCCCCATCCTTCCGGAAGGTGAATCCGGCTGACTTCCCCGTCTACTACCTGGCGCTCACGTCGGAGACCTTCCCGCTTTCCACGGTGAACGAGTACGCGGAGACCTACCTAGCGCAGCGCATCTCGACGATCAACGGCGTGGCACAAGTGCAGGTGTTTGGACAGCAGAAGTACGCCGTAAGGGTTCAGGTCGATCCGAACGCGCTCGCCGCGCGCGGGGTCGGCATCAACGAGGTCGAGCAAGCGGTATCGCAGGCCAACGTCAACCTGCCCACCGGGACGCTGTACGGCAAGGACCGGATGTTCGCCGTGCAGGCGACCGGCCAGTTGCAGGACGCCGCCGCGTTTCGCCCGATCATCGTCACCTACAAGAACGGCTCGCCGATTCGACTAAGTGAACTCGGCCGCGTGCTCGACAGCGTGCAGAACGACAAGGTTGGTGCCTCGTTCAAGGGCAAGCGCGGCATCGTGCTCGCCATCCAGCGCCAGCCCGGCACCAACACCATCGAAGTGGTGGATTCGATCAAGAGGCTGCTGCCGACCTTCCGCGCCGAGGTGCCCCCGGCCATCGACATCGAGACGCTCTATGACCGCTCGGTGAGCATCCGCGCTTCGGTGAACGAGGTCCAGTTCACGCTGTACCTCGCGCTGATGCTCGTCGTGCTGGTCATATTCATCTTTCTGCGAAACATTCCGGCGACCATCATTCCTTCGATCGCGGTGCCGATGTCGATCATCGGCACCTTCGCCGTGATGTACCTCTTCGGCTACAGCCTGGACAACATCTCGCTCATGGCGCTCACGTTATGTGTCGGCTTCGTGGTCGACGATGCCATCGTGATGCTGGAAAACATCACCAGGCACATCGAGCAGGGCAAGAGCGTCATGCAGGCGACGCTCGACGGCTCCAAGGAGATCGTCTTCACCATCATCTCGATGACGATCTCGCTCGCTGCGGTCTTCATCCCGGTGCTGTTCATGGGCGGAATCCTCGGCCGGCTGCTGCACGAGTTC
>DATBLP010000050.1:0-2334 GCA_036555245.1 Burkholderiales bacterium | reverse complement strand
CGCCGAAAATGCGGGGAAGCACTTCCGCTTGGCGCTCATTGGCGCGATCGTCGATGAAGATGCCGGCACTGCCCTTGGCCTTTCCCGCCCAGACGGTCAGTCTCCACCGTCATTTGCAGGCCAGCCTTGGAAATCCGCTCGGCTACTGAGCTGAGATCGAGCGCCGCCGTCCCGGGCGGATTCGTCTGGAACGGAACCACCTGCGGCAGTTCTGTCGACCATTGCACGTGCCATTGCCGGCACGGCCCGGAACGGGCCGCGGTTCTTCGGCCAGCGAGTCCCGGGGACCGGGTCAAGGGGAAAACAGCTGAATCAGACGCCGGCGGCATAGACAGGCGGTTCCCTCGCCCACATGTTCCCGATAAATTCCTGCCCTCCCACGGCCGAAGGCGAGTGGCCGGCCCGTACAGGAAGCGCTGCGCGTTGATCGAGATGAATCAAACCAAGGCCGATGACAAACCGGGTCAGGCACGCGGCCGGCTGAAGATCGGTGATGACTGGAATGCAATCACCATCATCGCATTGTCCCAGAGCAGCCCGCTGAAGGCGATTGCCGAACTGGTCGAAAACAGCATCGACGCCAAGGCACGGACCGTCACGATCACCCGCGGACGCGAGCATGGCCGGCCTTTTCTGGCCATCCGTGACGATGGCGAGGGGGTGCCGCGCGACAGCGAGGGGCGGCCGGATTTCCGCTACGTGGCAACGCACATTTGCGATTCGGTTAAACGGCGATTGAAGGCCGACGGGACAGCGGGCCTGCAAGGGGAGTTCGGCATCGGCTTACTGAGCTTCTGGACCCTTGGCGACGAGCTCACGATGACGTCGACCGGCGCCGACCAGCGCGCCTATCAGATGATCATGCGCAAGGGCGATCCGCGTTATTCCGTTTCTCCCAAACGCACGCTATTCGGCGACCTTGGTACAGAAGTCAGGATCGCGCCGCTGCTTAACGGAATTCGTGCCCTGTCGGGAGAGAAGATCCAGTGGTACCTGGCGGCGGAGCTGCGCGATCGTATCCGCGCGACCGGAGTGCGCATCAACGTCGTCGACAAGATGGCGCGTAAGCAATACGCAGTAGAGCCGCGACAATATGAAGGCCGGCTCCTACATCAGCTGCCGCTGTTGCGCACGCCGCTCGGAGATATCTATGTCGAGCTCTACCTGAACGAGCCGTCGGATAGCAACTGCGTAGCGCTTTACCGCCGCGGAACGCGCGTCATCGACGATCTAACTCTGCTTGATCATTTTGCGCGCGCGCCTTGGAATTTAAGGTATCTGCAAGGGCATCTCGATGCGTCGTTCGTCAGTCTCACGCCCGGCACACGCACAGGGATCATCTACGATTCCGCCTATATTACCTTGTGCGGGGGGCTGCAGCCGCTCGAGGCAAAGCTGGTCGAGATCATTGACGCGCAGCGTCGCGCCGAGGAAGAGCAGGCCAGTCGGGAACAGCTGCGTGCCATCCAACGTGCCTTCCGGGAGGCGCTGCTGGCCTTGCCCGCCGAGGAATATGATTGGTTCGACATTCATGCGCGAGCGTTTCGGCCGGTGTCCAATGGGTCGGAGGACGTCGACCGGCGTCTGGAAGCGAAGGCATTGGAGGAACCATTCCCCGGGGCTACGGAGCCGGGCGAGGACAAGCGGCGGCGGTTCTTCGAATTCGCTGGCCCGTTGTTCAGCGTAGCGGTTTCACCGGTATCGAGCATCGTGCGCGTCGGCGCCACCAAGGTGCTGCGGGCGCTCCCGCGCGACCGCTCGCGGCGCCGTGTCGAAGAAGACTTGGAATTTCATTGGCAGCTGGTCGAAGGCCCGGGCACTCTCGCCGGCGTACACGATCAGGCGGTCACTTTCCTGGCGCCGGACGAGCCAGGTCTCGCGCGGGTCCGCGTGACGGTTCGTCAGCGCGAAGTCGTCTGCGTCGGCGAAGGATTGGTCACAGTGACGCACGAACTGCTGACCCAACTCGCTCCCACGACGGTGCCGTCGCAGGGCCTGCCAGGCTATACGCTTGAGCGTGCCCCCGGGGAGTCCTGGCGCTCGAAATTCGACATCAAACGCAACGTCATCGTGATCAACAATGGGCATCGCGATTTCGTCTTCGCCTCACGCAGCAGGTCCTTGAAGCTTCGCTATCTCGTGCGGCTCTATGCCAAGGAGCTGGTTATGCACAATTTCGCAGGTTTATCCGCAGACCAGTTGCTCGAACGAATGGTAGAGCTTTCTTTGCGCACCGAAGACAACCTTTAGGTAGGGTAGTGCGCAGTACGGAGTGCCGCAATCGAGCTTCCTGCTGCCGGCGACGTCTGCTGACTTGGCCGGAGCTGCAAATCC
>DATBLP010000073.1:0-71597 GCA_036555245.1 Burkholderiales bacterium | reverse complement strand
TATGTCCCGCGCTCGGTCGTAGTCCTGTATCCGATCCTGCTTGCCGCACTGATGAGCGGCAGCCGCATTGCCTACCGCGCGTGGAAGGAGGGCCGTCTGGCGCGGCTCACCGCGGACGGCTCGAGGCGGGTGATCGTGCTCGGCGCCGGAACCGCCGGCGCGAACCTGCTGAAGAGCCTGGGCCGAAGCCCGGAATGGACCTTCGTCGGCTTGCTCGACGACAATCCGGATCGGCAGGGTCGCGACATCGACGGCGTGAAGGTACTCGGTCCGCTGGAGGCGCTCCCGGACATCGCGCAGCGCAGAGACATCGACCAAGCGATCATCGCCATGCCCGGTGCGACGCACTCAGCCCGCAGGCGGGCGATGGAGCTCTGCAGCCGCGCCGGAATACCCGCCATGACCGTTCCTTCATACGAGGATCTCATGTCCGGGCGCGTGAGCTACTCGCAGATCCGCCCGGTCGAGCTCGACGACCTGCTCGGCCGCGACCCGGTGGCTCTGGACAGCGCGGGGCTGCGCGAATGGTTGAGTGGGCACACCGCGATGGTTACCGGCGCCGGCGGGTCGATCGGGATCGAGGTGTGCCGCCAGATCGCGCGTTTTTCTCCGGCCCGCCTGGTGCTGTTCGAGGCGAACGAGCTGGCGCTCTACCAGGTGGAGCAGGAATTCCGTGATCGTTTCCCCGGAGTTCCGATCACCTGCCTTATTGGCGACGTCAAGGACCCGCTTCGTCTCGCGCAGGCGATGCGCTCGTTCCGGCCCTCGACCCTGTTCCACGCCGCCGCCTACAAGCACGTGCCCCTCATGGAGGAGGCGAACGGCTGGGAAGCGGTGCGCAACAACGCGCTCGGGACCTGGCGCGTCGCTCAGGGGGCCATTGCCAACGGCGTCGAGAAGTTGGTGCTCGTGTCCACCGACAAGGCGGTCAACCCCACCAACATCATGGGAGCCTCGAAACGCCTAGCCGAGCTGCTTTGCCAGAGCCTCGCGGCGGAAGCCACGCGGATCGTCATGGTCCGGTTCGGCAACGTGCTCGGATCGACCGGCAGCGTGATACCGAAATTCAGGGAGCAGATCGCGCGCGGCGGGCCCGTTACCGTCACGCACCCGGAAATTGCCCGATACTTCATGTCGATTCCCGAAGCCGCCCAACTCGTGCTCCAGGCCGGGCTCATGGGGAAGGGCGGCGAGATCTTCGTGCTCGACATGGGCGAGCCGGTGAAAATCGAGGACCTCGCGCGCCACATGATCCGGCTCTCGGGGTTTTCCGAGGATGAGATCAAGATCGTATTTACGGGCTTGCGCCAAGGAGAGAAGCTATACGAGGAACTGCTTGCCGACAACGAGCACACCCTCGCAACCGGTCACCCGAAGGTCCGCGTCATGCGTTCGCTGGTCACGCCCGATTCTTCCTGGGTCCGCGAAACCGTTGCCTGGCTGGAAGGTACCGCGGCCCTGGATGACGCTGCCGTCAGGGAACAGCTGGTTCGCCTGGTGCCGGAATATCGTCCAGCGGAACGCCTCTGATGCTCGACCTCCTCAGGTTTTTCAGTCATGTCGCTTTCGCGGGCGCGGTATTCCTGCTGTCGGCGGCGTTGACGTACGTGATGGCGCGCTATGTTCGCGTGATGGATTTGCCGAACGACCGCTCCTCCCACAGTCGCCCTGTCCCGAAATCGGGCGGGATCGCCTTCGTGGCGAGCTTCGTGGCCGGGAGCCTGGTGATCTATTTCGTCGCGGACGTCGCGCGAATCGACGACCGGTATTTCTGGGGATACTTGATCTCCGCCGTGTTGCTCGCGATCGTTTCCTTTGTGGACGACATTACACAGAAGACCTTCCTTGCCAAGGTGCTTACCCAAGTCCTGTGTGTCAGCGTAGTGCTCGCTTCCGGCGTCGTCATCACGAGGCTGGCGGTTCCGGTTTGGGGCGAGGTGCAACTGGGCGGGCTGGGCTACGTGCTGACGTTCCTGTGGATCCTAGGACTCACGAACGCGTACAACTTCATGGATGGGCTCGACGGACTGGCTGCCGGCGTGGCCGTCATTGCCGCCGGGTTTCTCTGCGCAATTGCCCTTCAGCAGAAGAGTGTGTTTGTCTACATGAGCTCCTACGTGCTCCTTGCCGGGGCCGCAGGATTTCTCATATTCAACTTCCCGCCTGCAAGAATCTTCATGGGCGACATCGGCAGCGCCTTCCTCGGCTTCACCTTCGCTACGCTTGCTGTCATCGGCTCGAGCCTCGATCTCGGGCACTTGTCGTTCTACATCGTTCCGATGCTCCTGTTTCAATTCGTATTCGACACCTTGTTCACGTTTTCCCGGCGCCTGTGGCGCGGGGAAAAGGTTTTTCTCGCACATCGCACCCATCTCTACCAGCTGCTGAACAGGATGGGATATAGCCACAAGGCCGTGGCGCTCTTTCACTATGCGGTGACCGCAATCCAAGGGGTCGCCGCTTTCATTTCCGTCGGATTGCCTGCCGACCGGCGGCTGCTCGTCTTCGTTCCTTTCCTGATTTTCAACATCGCCTACGCCAGATGGGTTCTGGTCCGCGCCCGGGCAAAGCAGCTCATTTGACGGACCCGGCCGCGCCGAGGAGCACTCTCTCCATGCGGTCGAGCATCCGATCTCTTCCGAAATTCTCGGCGCAATGCCGGCGAGCCGCGCCGCCCAGCCGTTCTCTCAGCGTCGCGTCGGCAAGAGCCGCGAGAAGGCCGCGTTCGAGATCGGCGGCGTCTTCCGCCTTCACGACGACGGCGGTCACGCCATCGCGGGCGAGTTCGCCGATGCTGCCTGCCGGAGTCGTGACGCAGGGGAGGCCGCATAGCATGGCCTGCACCAGCGCCTGCGGCACGCCTTCGTTCGCGTAGGAGGGAAGCGCGAAGACGTCCAGCGACTGCAGCCAGGGCAACACATCGTCCTGATTTCCCGCCAACCACGCGCGGCTGCCCAGCCGCAGCCTGGCGATCTGCGACTCGATGTTCTGGCGCTGCGGTCCATCGCCGATGATGACCAGGCCGGTGTCGCCCGGCAGGCGGCTGAACGCCTCGATCAGGTAGCGGTGCCCCTTCCAGCTCCGCAGCGTGGCGAGGATGCCGATTAGCCGGAGCTCCTGCGGCAATCCGGTAATGCGCCTAGCGGCAGCGCGCTCGCCCGGGACGAATCGCTCCGGGTCGATGCCTGTCGGGACCGAAGTGATGTGCTCCGGCGGAAAGCCGTTGTCGCGGATTAGCTGCGCCCGCAGATCTTCGCCCGTGGCGACGATATGCCGGGTCGCTTTCAGATAGAGCCATCGGGTGAGAGGATCGTTGGGCACCGGCGCTGAAATGTGCCGCGTGCGCACGATCGCCGGCGGCTTGGCGAGCGTCGCGCAGGCGATCGCGGAAAGCCAGCTGTCCGTGGAGCTGTGCGTATTGAGCACGTCCGGCCGGCACTCCTTCAGCCAGCCTCGCAGGGCCAGCACACCGCCGATCCCCTTCCTCGCGATCGGCAAGGCAGTGACGTTCAGGCCGCGCTTTAGCGCGGCAGTGTAAATCTGCGCTTCGCGCGGGGTGCCCAGAGAGACTTCGTGGCCCCGAGCGACCATCCCCTCCGCTTCGGAGAGGATCCGGATTTCCTGCCCCCCCCAGCCGCACGAGGATTCCGTATGGAGGATTCTCACGCAAACTCCGCCCGGATGGCAGCGGTACGGGACTGCGGCATCTAGGCGCTCGGTTCCTTCGAATACTGAATACGGTGCAGCCTAGCGTAGATGCCTTCGGCCTTCAGGAGTTCGGCGTGCCTGCCGGTTTCCGCCACGCGGCCTGAATCCAAAACGACGATGCGGTCCGCTCGCTCGATCGTGGAAAGGCGGTGCGCAATCACCAAGGTCGTGCGGTTCCTTATCAAGGTCGCAAGCGCCTCCTGGACGTGGCGCTCCGATTCACTGTCGAGCGCCGAAGTGGCCTCATCGAGGATCAGGATGGGTGCGTCCTTCAGGAAAGCGCGGGCAATCGCAAGGCGCTGCCTCTGGCCTCCCGAAAGACGCACTCCGTTCTCGCCGATCAGGGTGGCGAGTCCCTCGGGCATCTCGCTGATGAACTGCATCGCGTGCGCGGCCTCCGCAGCCCGGACGATGTCGGAATCGCTGGTTCCGGAAAGGCGGCCGTAGGCAATATTGGCGCCGACGGTGTCGTTGAACAACACGATCTCCTGGCTCACCAGGGCGATATTGGAGCGCAGGCTCGCGAGCTTGAGCTCGGCGATATCGATTCCGTCGAGCAGGATCCGGCCGGAGTTCGGCGAGTAGAAGCGTGGTAGCAGGTTGGCAAGCGTCGACTTTCCGGCGCCGGAGGCTCCCACCAGCGCTACCGTTTCGCCTGAGCGAATCGAGAAAGAAACGTCATCGAGCGCCGCCCGGCCGCCACCGGGATAGGTGAAGCTCACATTCTTGAACTCCAGGTCGCCCTTTGCGCGGCCGATCTCGCGCGTTCCGGTGTCCACTTCCGGTTGTTCGTCGATGACCCGAAACACGCTCTCTGCGGCGGCAAGTCCGCGCTGCACGGTCAGATTCACGCCGGTCAAGCGCCGCAGCGGCGGCAGCACCAGCAGCATCGCCGTGAGAAAGGCCATGAATCCGCCCACGGTAGTCTCGTCGGCGGCGGCCTGGCGCGTCGCGAGATAGATGATGAACGCGAGCGCCAGCGCCACGATGAGCTGCACCGCCGGTGCACTGGCGGCGGAGGCGGAGATCATCTTCATGTTGAAGCGGCGGATCTTGTTGGATCCCGCCTCAAAGCGGGCCCTCTCGTAGTCCTGTCCTTCAAAAACCTTGACCACTCGATGGCAGCCGACCGACTCCTCCAGCGCGTGATTCAGATCGCCCATGGCGCTTTGCGTTGCCCGGCTCATGCTGCGCAGGCGTCTGGAAAATGCCCGGGTAATGAAGACGACCGGCGGTCCCACCACGAGTGACACCAGAGTGAGCTTCCAGTTGATCCAGAAGAGGTAGCCGAGCAATGCCACGATCGTCAGCGTGTCCCTGAAGATCACCGTGAGCGCGCCGGTCGAAGCGCCCGCCAGCTGCATCACGTCGTAGGTGAACTTGGAGATGAGGTTTCCGCTGGTATTGTTGTCGTAGTACGAGGTCGGAAGACGCATCAGATTCGCGAACATGGCATTGCGCAGGTCGAGTATCACCTTGTTGGCGACCCAGCCCATCAGGTAGTCGGACAGGTACGAAGCCGTGCCCCGCACGAGGAACAAGCCGACGATGACGAGCGGCAGCCAGACGAGCATCCCCCCCTGCTTTTGCACGAAGCTTCCGTCGAGCAGAGGTTGCAGGATTGCGGGGAAAATCGGCTCGGTCGCGGCGGTCAACCCCAATCCAAGCATGGCGAGCCCGAACGGGACCCAGTACGGCTTGACGTGGCGCAGCAGACGGAGGTAGAGCTGCAGGCTGGTGGCGTCGGACGATGCCATGGCTGCGCAGGAAAATGTCGCATTATAGCCGCTCCGGATCCGATCCCGCGGAATGAAACCAAAGCGCGCGCGTGTCAGGCTCGCATCAAGCTGCGATAGAGCGCGAGCAACCGCTCGGTCATCAGGTCGAGGCTGAGGGTTTCGGCGCGCTGCCTCGCCCGTCGCCCCATTTCAAGCGCCTTGACGACATCCAGCCCGGCAAGGGACGCGGCGAGCGCGTCGACATCCAGTGCGTCAACAACGAACCCGTTCGCGCCCTCTTCGATCAGTTCGGACGTGCCGCACTGGTGGGTCGTTGTTACGGGCAAACCGCAGGCCATGGCCTCAAGCGCGGCGTTGGGGAACGGATCGTAGAGCGTAGGCAGCACGAAACTGTCGGAGGCCCCATAGAAAGGACGTGCATCCGCCTGCCCACCTACGAAATGGACGAGCTGGGCGATGCCCAGCGAACGAGCCAGCCGCTCCGCGCGCCCCTGCAGCTTGTCCCGGCCGACCACGATGAGATGCGCTTCTCGGACGGAGCGGGCAAACGCTTGCAGAAGACGAAATACGCCCTTGCGCTCGAAACCTGCACCGACGAACAGGTGCACGAGCGCGTCCGGCGCGATGCCCAGTTCCTCCCGAACTCGCGTCCGGTGCGATTCGCGCAGCCGGGGATGAAAGTCCTCGAGATCGATGCCGTTGTAGATCACATGCAGCTTCGCCTCGGGAACGCCGAAGCGCGAGCGTATCTCCTCACGGACCATGCGCGAGTTGCAGATCACCGCTCGAAGCCGCGCGCTTTCGAAGACCTCACGCTCGGCGGCCAGAACATAGCGATGGTAGGGGTTGAGCGTGAGGCCGAGACGAGCGATTGGACCCAATGCGGCCCGGCGATTCTGCAGCCACTGGGCATGCACGCCGTCGCCCGCGCGGTAGAGATCGCAAGCCGCGATTCGCTCATGCGACTGCACCAGGTCGAACGAACGGCGAGTCAGCTCGAGTCGCACCGCCCGCGCGAAGCTCCAGTCGCGCCACAGTCGTCCGATGTGGAAAGGATTGCAGCGCACGACGCTTCCCGGATCGCCGGTCCATTCGCGCGCGAATACCGTCACCGCCACGCCCTGACCGCGAAGGGCAGCAAGCGCGCGCTCGATGAAGCGCTCGGCGCCGCCGTAAGCGCTGTAGCGCTGCCGCACGATGGCGAGACGCACAGATCCCTACCTTCGCGCCGCCTCTAAGCGCGTGCACAGAACGCGCAGGCCTTCGAGAAACCGGGGACCCTGTGCGGACAGCAGATCCGGATCGATCACATAAACCCTGCCCTTGCGCACGGCCGGAACCGGCTCCAGACCTCGCCACGCCGCCGCCATGGTTTGACTCCCGTAGCCGCCGGTGATGATCGCCTCGGGGCGCGCACCCAGGAGCTGTTCGTTCGAGACGTGCGGGGTAAGCGTCTTCGCATCGGCGAACACGTTGCGCCCGCCGCAGATTCCGATCGCGTCGCTGATGAGGTGCTCGCCGCTCACCGTGAGCATGGGTCGATGCCAGATCTCGAGGAACACCGCAACGGGTCGCACGCGGGCATGCCTTGCGCTCAACGCGGCGACCTCCAGGTCGAGTGTCCGCGCGCGTTCATCGGCAGGCGGGCCAGTACCTGCGAGCGCACCCACATCGCGCGTGAGTCGCGCGATGTCCCGGACCGACCTGACCTCTGTGACGAATACGCTGAAGCCGAGGCGCTCCAGATGCGCGATCTGCAGCGGTGAATTGCCGCTGCGCCAGCCGAGCACCACGTCCGGCTTGAGGGCGATCACGCGCTCGACGTCAACTCGGCCCGAACTCGCCACGACGGGGAGCCTCTCCGCTTCGGCCGGATGGCGGCTGAAGCTCGACACGCCGACGAGCCTCGCGCCCGCGCCGGCGGCGAAGGTGATCTCGGCGAGGTGCGGAGCAAGAGCGACGATCCGTTCGGCCGGGTGTTGAAGGGAGACCGTCACTCCGCGATCATCGGCCAGTTGCGCGGCCTGCGCGCCGGCGGCAAGCGCCGCCGCCATGGCGCACGCGGAAATCCGGATCATCTCGAGAGCAGCGAGTCTGCCGCCTCGAGTATCGAGTCGACGGGCAGCCGCGTGATGCATTCGCTCACCTTGCCGCCTCCGCAACCGTCGTTGCCGCAGGGACGGCAAGCATGCTGCGCTGACGCCACGATCCGGTTCGGCGCCCGCCATGGCCCCCACTCGATCTCGCTGCTCGGCCCGAACAAGGCCACGACCGGGGTGCGCATCGCCGCGGCGATGTGCATGGGCGCCGAATCGACCCCGATGAAGAGTCGCGCGTTTGCGGTCAGGGCCGCCAGTTGCTTGAGCGTCAACTTTCCTGCCAGATCCGCGAAAGGAGCCGTGGCATGCTTCCGGATTTCAGCGACGAGCGCCATCTCCCTCTCATCCGGCGCAGCCGTGAGCACGACGCGAACGCCCCGCTTCTCCAGGGCACCTATGAGCGAGCCCGCGCGCTCGGGCGGCCAGCACTTGAACTGCCAGCGCGACCCCGGATGGAAATGGACAAAACGCTTCGCGACGAGGCCCTGCGCAGAGAGGAGAATCCCGATTTCACGTTCGGCGTCCCGCCCGGGCACGAGAACCAGTTCGCGTTCCTCCTCGCCCGGTTGAATTCCGATGCGACGCAAGACATCCAGGTTGAGCTCGACCCTGTGACGGCCGCCGTGAGCCGGAAGCGGAGCCAGATGCGTGAAGCTTCGCTTCCAGGCACGCGATTTGCGTTTGGCGTTCGGAGCCGCGGCATAGCGCGCACCCAAGGCCCGCGCGAGCCACGCCCCGCGCGGATGGTCCGTAAGATGAATCACGAGATCGTAGGCCCGGCCACGCAGCGTGCGATACAGACGCCATTCAGCGGCGAAACGCGAGGGCGCAGAGAGCTCCTTCCATTTGCGCTCTACGACGTGCACCCGGGAAATTGAGGGATGGTGGTCCAACATCTCTCTGGTTTCGGCGTATACGAGCGCATCGATCTCGATCCCCGGTGCGCGGTTCTTGAGAACCGTGAACACCGGCGAGGACAGCAGGACGTCGCCGTGGTGGCGCAACTGAATCACCAGCGCGCGCCGCAGCCCGGATACGTCGATCGCATCGGCGGGGCCGTAATTCATGCTGCGCACATTAGCAGAAAACCGCTCCGAATTCCGCCGCTGCGCCGCGAGCTGGGCTCACAGGCGATATTCGGCGCTCAGGAGGAACGTGCGGCCCGCCTGCGGATACGCGTTGAACGAGGTGCCCGCGCCATTGCGAATGGCGTAGCTGTAGTAGTGCTTGTCGAAAATGTTGTTGGCTGCCGCACTCAGGGTGAGCTTGCCCGAGACGTGCGTCAATTTCAGGTCCGCGGTCGCATAGCCAGGCATCCGACTGGGAAAGGTATTGGTCTGGTCGTTATCGTAGAACTGCCTGCCAACATAGCGAGCCACACTGGTGATGCGCACCGTCCGCGCCGCCTGCCAGGAGATTCCGGCGCTGACGCAGTCCCTCGGCACGAGAGGGATCGTGTTGCCCGTAACGTCGACGCCGCCGATTCTCCCGTCGCGAAACCGGGCCTGCGTCGCCGAGACATTCCCAAACAGAGAGACTGTCGCTCCGGCGTGCAGCGACGCGTCCAGTTCGAGCCCTTGGCGTCTCGTAGGCGGCAAATTGATGTTGGAAAAAGTGGGCGCAAAGAAATAGATCTCGTTCTCGAGGTTCATGAGAAACGCACTGGCACGAATCCGCAAGTCGTTGGCGCGGTATTCCAGTCCGATCTCGTGATCGCGCGAGGTCTGGGGCTCGAGCAGGGTGACGATCGCATCGAATACGGGCCCGCCGAATTGGCTGTACACCTCGTCTACGGTGGCGATGCGGAAGCTTCTGCCGATGCGGCCGTAGACGGACGTGTCCTCGCCCAAGTTCTGGCGCAGGGCCAGGTCCCAGGCGCGCGGGGTGCTCGTCTTCGAGCCTGACGCGTAGGCTGCCGGATTTACGATGTCTCTTGCTGTCGTGGTAGTGCGCTGCAAGCGCCCGCCCAGCGTGATCTTCGTGTTCTCTCCAAGCGCAGTGTTTTGCTGGGCGTATACCGCACCGCCGCGCTGTGTCGCCCGCACGTGCGCGGTAGGATTGGAAAGGGTATCGGCGCTGTCAGCCTTGCGCGAGTCGTAGTCCCAATCGTCGGCGTCGAACCCCAGGACAATGTTGTGGCGGCTGCCGAGGGCTTCGTAGGGGATTTTCACGCGAGGGGTCAGCGACCAGGCGTGGGTGCGGGTATCGGTATATAGGTCGGGAAGCCCGAACCCCGTATAGTCCTTCAACAGGGACTTGCGTCGGCTGTCACGGTAGGCGAGTTCCGCGGCAAGCTCGCCGAACGCGAGCCGTTCGCTCATCGATGCGGCAGCGCGCGCGCCTTCTCGAGTCGCGTAGTCTCCCGGCGTGCTCGCTCCCCGCGGATCGTTCTGAACCTGTTCCGCTGTGCGCGCACCGGGCAACCGCAGACTCTGCCTGTCGTGACCGACCTTGAACGCCGCATGTCCCTTGGATCCAAACCAGCGCAGCTCGCCCTCGACGTTTTGCTGTTCGACGCGGTTGTTGTCGCGATAGTTGTCGGATACGTAGTCGTTTGCGTGCATACTGATCCCTGCAACCCGATCCGAGATGTTGAACCCGGCCCGCGCCTCGCGTGTTCCATAGGTCCCAGCGCCGACGCCCCCGTTTGCGCCACGAGACTCCGCCCGGGGCGCTTTCGTGATGATGTTGATCGCGCCGCCGCTTGCGCCACCGCCGTAGAGGACTCCTCCTGATCCGCGCAAGATCTCGATCCGCTCTATGCTATCGAGCGGAATAGCCGACCAGCGCGATGAAACGAGCTCGTTCTCGTTCAGACGCTGACCATCTACGAGCACGAGCGTGTTCTGGTCCCCGGTCACGCCGAACCCGCGCATATCCACCTGCCAATCGGGGCTGCCGCTGTTATCGCGGGCAATGATGCCCGCCTCCCGAGAAAGTAGCTCCGGTAGTGTCCTCGCCGCGCTCTCGACGATCTCGCGAGCCGTGATGACGGTCATGCCGATGGGCGCGTCGAGGCGGTCTTGCGGAAAGCGCGTCGCCGTGACGATGATTGCTCTTTCTTCCGAACCTTCCGCGCGGACAAACGATGAGAGAGCGGCCATAAGAAGGGCGGCCGCGGCGAAATGTTTCAAGGGAGCCTCCCGGCCAGCGTCCCCGCAGGCCCAATAAGGGTTGCGAACGGAAACCAGGAGGCAGAGAAGGCTCGCGCCACGCCCCGCGGCATCCGACCATCGTGCGGGGCCGGTCTCCGGGCTTGTGGGATCAGGCGTATCGCCTTCCCGCGAGTTCGCGCTCGCAGTGGCCGGGCTGCAGCCCCGCGCAGAGCGCCGGACTACGGCCGCTTTTGACACGCCCGCGCTCACCTACCGTTGCGGGGGCAGCAGAGGAATTGGCAATCGAGAACGAAAAGGGCATTCGCCCCAATCGCTGGATCCCTCACCTCTTTCCCGTTTCAAACCGGCGCGAGGAACGCGCCGGAACACCTCGAACGAGCGCCTTGATTGTACAACACAAGTCTTCCGGCAGACTTGGCCTCGGTTTGGGAATCTACATTGAAAACGAATCCTTACACCTTGACTTAACAGGATTTTCCAAACTATAGTGTGCCGATGGAAAGCGAGCTTGCAGCACTAGAAGAAAAAGTCCGACAGGCCGCGCAACTGTGCAAGCGCCTGCGCGACGAAAATCGCGGCCTGCGGCAGCAGCTGGCCGCGTTGCAGGGCGACAAGCGCCAGCTTGCCGAGAAAATCGACGGTGCACGCAGCCGCCTCGAGTCGCTGCTCAAACAAATCCCCGAATAGGTCTATCTTCGGATGAACCCGAAACCGAAGACGATCGATGTCGTCATCCTGGGCCGGACCTACAAGGTCACGTGCTCGGACGAGGAGCGCGGGGCGCTGCTCGAGGCGGTGGCCTATCTCGACAGGAAGATGACCGAGATAAAGAATGCCGGTCGCGTCGCCAGCGCGGAGCGCATCGCGGTCATGGCCGCTCTGAACATCACCCACGAGCTGCTCGGCTCGAGAAGCAGCTCGGGCAGCTTTGACACGGACGGCCTCAGGCGTAGAATGGCCGCGATGGAGGCGGTGCTTGATCAGGCCCTCGCGCCTCAGGAACGCCTGATCTGAGTTTCACGCACCTGCCCGAAGAACTGTCCCCTGTGGTGTGCGCCAAGATCCGGAAAATTCTTGAACCAACAGCTTGAATTTGGTTGCGGACTCTAGAGTCACTGTTGCGCGCGTCCCCTAGTCGGATGTACCTGATGTGACCGGGAAGCGACCACCTTGAACCGAAAGGTTCAGGAATCGGATCGAGCGGCATCGGCGGGGGACACCCGACAAACGAAAACGCAGGCACATTGCCTGCGTTTTCGTTTGTCGGGCCGTGAATCGAAAGCTCGCGATAATGCAATACTGGCTGATGAAATCGGAGCCCGAGGAGTTCAGCATAGATGATCTCGCGCGGGCTCCGCGCAAGACTATCCCCTGGTCGGGCGTTCGCAACTATCAGGCGCGCAATTTCATGCGCGAGGACATGCGCGTGGGCGACGGAGTCTTCTTTTACCATTCGAGTTGTGCCGAACCCGGCATTGCGGGAATTGCTCGGGTCGCATCTCCGGCCTACCCGGACGCCAGCCAGTTCGACCGCGCAAGCCCTTATTTCGACAGGACTGCGAAGCGCGAATCGCCCAGGTGGTTCAACGTAGATGTTCAATTCGTCAGGAAAACGCGGTTGGTGAGCCTGGCGGAGCTGCGCAGGCACCGGGAGATTTGCGGCATGCGTGTGCTCAGCCCTGGGAACCGGCTCTCGATCACGCCGGTTGCCGCGAGCGAGTGGAAATTCATTACCGGCCGCCTGATGAAGTAGCACGAATTTGGCGACATTGCACAACGACACGCTTATCCGCGCCCTGCTCAGGCAGCCCACGCCGTACACGCCCGTATGGCTGATGCGCCAGGCGGGACGTTACCTTCCTGAATACAACGAAACCCGGCGCCGCGCGGGCAGTTTTCTCGCCCTGTGCAAGACTCCGTCACTCGCGACCGAAGTGACATTGCAGCCCCTCGAGCGGTTTCCGCTAGACGCGGCCATTCTGTTCTCGGATATCCTCACTATCCCTGATGCGATGGGCTTGGGACTCTATTTCGCCGAGGGCGAAGGACCCCGCTTCGAGCGGCCGGTGCGGGACGAAGCCTCAATCGCCGCGCTCCGAGCGCCCGATCCGGCTCGCGACCTGAGCTACGTCGCCGACGCTGTCATGGAGATCCGGCGCGCTATCGCGGGCCGCGTGCCCTTGATCGGGTTCGCCGGCAGCCCCTACACGCTTGCCTGCTACATGGTCGAGGGTGGGGCCAGCGAGGATTGGCGAACCATCAAGACGATGCTCTACCGTCGTCCGGATTTGCTGCATCGCCTGCTTGCGATCAATGCCCGGGCCGTCGCCGAGCTACTTGACGCGCAAATGGACGCGGGAGCGCAAGTGGCGATGATTTTCGACACTTGGGGCGGGAGTCTATCCGCGGAAGCCTACCGGGAATTCTCGCTTGCCTATATCGCCGAGGTGCTCTCCCGCCTCAAACGGGAGCGCAACGGCGTCCGTATCCCAGTCATCGTCTTCACCAAAGGCGGCGGTCAGCAGCTCGAGGCAATCGCCGCGACCGGATGCGATTGTGTAGGTCTGGACTGGAGTACGACTCTGGGCGACGCACGGCGGCGTATTGGCACGCAAGTGGCGCTGCAGGGAAATCTCGATCCGATGGTGCTGCTAACCGCGCCGGACATTGTCCGGCGCGAAACTGCCAAGGTGCTTGACTCCTTTGGCAGCGGTCCTGGCCATGTCTTCAACCTGGGCCATGGTGTCCCCCAGCTCGCGCCGGTGGAAAACGTGGCGGCGCTCGTCGCTGCAGTGCACGAATCTAGTCCAGAATTTCACCAGTCGCTCTAAAACCGGATCCGCTTGAAGCATTGACTTATGCACAATACCCTCTGAAATCCCAAGTCTGGCGCGGGTTTTCGGGCAGTTCCCCTCTGGAGATCCATAAGTCCCTGTATATGTGGGCTCTTTTTTTAAGTACTTGTCGTGGCGAATGCCAAAATTGTCTTGTACAAGCGAGAGTTACACTTAAATGACGAGCTTACTCACAAAGTTATTCACAAACTTGGTCAATTCCGAAAAAGTCCAATAGAAGCAAGCATCTTGTGATGCAACGATGTACGAATAGTCTTTCGGATTCCTCGGTCGATTTGCTGTGAAGATCCTGCGCGTCGCGCTCGACGTGCCGCTCCCGAAATTGTTCGACTACCGCTCAGCGGACGCGACGCGCTCGGACATGGGCCTCCGCGTCCTGGTTCCATTCGGATCGAAACGCGCGGTCGGCGTGATCATGGAAATCGCGGCGGATTCCGAGATAGCAGAGTCCCGCCTGCGACCGATCGAGAAGATCCTCCGCGACATACCGCCTCTTTCGCGAGAGTGGTTGGCTCTCGCGGAGTTCTGCAGCAGCTACTACCACAAGCCCATTGGCGAAGTGGTCATGGCGGCCTTGCCCCCGCGCCTGCGTACGGCCAAAGCCTTACCGCAGGACACGGACAGCTATGCGATCACGGCGGCAGGGGAAAACGCGCTTCGCACCATGCCCAAGAAGCGGACACGCCTGCGGGCGATTCTCGGCCGACTCGAGCGCGGGCAAGCATCCGCGGCAGAGCTGGCAGCGCTTGTTCGGGGAGGCCGCACCCTGATCAAAGAATGCCTGAAGTCGGGCTGGGTCCGGGCCGATGAAACGAAGCCGCGCGGTGGCGCCTTCGTCTCTGCGCATCGGCTAACAAAGGAGCAGCAGGAGGCGCTTGAGGCCTTGCGCCGCGGACCTTCCGGATTCCGCGTGAGCCTGCTTTTTGGCGTGACGGGCAGCGGAAAGACCGAGGTCTACCTCCAACTCATCGCTGACGCCCTCGCTCGCGGCAGACAAGTCCTGGTGCTGGTACCTGAAATTGCGCTCACCCCGGCCCTCGAAGCCGCCTTCCGGGCGCGGTTCCCCGACGCACGCCTCGTCATACAGACAAGCGCGATGGCGGAGCGGGAACGCACCAACGGATGGCTTCGGGCGCAGCGCGGGCAAGTCGACATCGTTCTCGGCACACGGCTGGCGGTCTATACGCCGCTGCCAGACTTGGGGCTCATCGTCGTGGACGAGGAGCAGGACGCCTCATTCAAGCAGCAGGAAGGTTTGCGCTATTCGGCGCGCGATCTCGCCATAGTCCGCGCCCGCGAAATCGGGGTGCCGGTCGTGCTGTGCTCGGCGACCCCCGCGCTTGAGACTTATCGCAGCGCCTTGTCGGGCAAATACGAACTCGTTCGGCTCACGCGCCGCGCGATCGAACAGGCAGCCCTGCCCACCATACGCCTGATCGACACTCGTGAATTCCCGCCGCAGGACGGCATCGCCGCCCCCGTCTTCCAGGCGATTGAAAACCGCCTTGGACGCGGAGAACAGGCGCTCGTTTTCCTCAATCGCCGGGGCTATGCGCCCACCCTCGTGTGTGCCGCTTGCGGCTGGGTCAAGGACTGCGGGCGCTGCTCGGCGCATCTGGTAGTCCATCTCGCCGAGCGAAAACTGCGCTGTCATCATTGCGGCTTCGCCTCAGACATCCCGCGGGCCTGCCCGGAGTGCGGGAATCCTGATCTGCAGGCGTTCGGGCGCGGGACCCAGCGAGTGGAATCCACCCTCGCGGAGCGCTTTCCGCAGGCTTCAGTCCTGCGCCTGGACAGTGACGCCGTGAGGAGCCGGGGGAAGCTGGAAGACCTGCTCGAACGCGCCGAGCACGCCGATATCCTTGTGGGTACGCAAATCCTCGCCAAGGGACATCACTTCGAGCGGCTCACGCTTGCATGCGTACTCAGCGCGGACAGTGGCCTGTTCTCGGGCGACTACCGGGCAAGCGAAAGAATGTTTGCGCAGCTGCAGCAGGTCGCCGGGCGCCCCGGGCGCGCTAGCCTTCCGGGAGAAGTGCTGATCCAAACGCGCTACCCCGGTCACCCCTTGTACCAGTCGCTCGCAAACCACGACTTTGCGGGGTTCGCCTCGACCCTCCTTGCCGAGCGCCGCGCCGCCGGCTTCCCACCGTTCGTATTCGAAGCCGTGCTGCGCGCAGAGAGCCCCGATTTGCGCCAAGCCTTGCGTTTCCTGAATTCGGCGCTCGACAGGTCGCCGCACGCACGTTCCGGAATCACGGTCTTTGAACCAGCGCCCATGTCGCTCGCCCGGCTGGCGAGCATGGAGCGCGCGCACGTGCTGGTACAGTCGGGTTCGCGGCCGCGCCTGCAGTCCTTCCTTCACGAATGGACCACGAACCTCTACCGGATGCGCGTGCGCGGGGTACGCTGGCACCTGGACGTCGACCCGACTGAATTCTGATCCCGCCGGAATTACCCGGGTTTCTTTGTCGTTCTTTTTCTGGCCTTGCGCGGGCGGGTTTTCCCGTGTGATCCACGGAACACCTTGCCACGAAAAGTCCGTTTGTCGCCTTTGCCCAAGCTTGGAGCTCCGTCCATTAAGATGAGAAACGACGCTATTGTACCTTTCTCTTTAAGAATCGGGCCGGGCACGGCGGGTATAATACGCGGCCTTTCGGCACAGTCGGAATGCGTGACTAGAACAGACCGCGCCCGTTCAGAGTTCCTCTCATGTCCGCCGAGATCAAGTCCCACCTTACCGAGCTGCTGACGCGCGCGCTTGCCAAAATTGCACCCCGGCAACCGGGTTCGTTGATTTCCCTGGAAAGGCCCAAGCAGGCGCGGCACGGAGATTTCTCCTGCCCTGCCGCAATGCAGCTTGCGCGGATCCTGAAACGAAATCCGCGAGAGCTTGCCATCCAGCTGGTGGAGGCGCTTCCGCAATCCGACTGGTTGGAGCGTGCCGAAGTCGCTGGGTCGGGATTCATCAACCTGCGCGTGCGCCCCGCGGCGAAGCAACACATAGTGAAGACTATTTTCGCCGAGGGAGAACGCTACGGACGGTCCGAACGCGGGCAAGGCCGGCGTGTTATCGTCGAGTTCGTTTCCGCCAATCCAACTGGGCCCTTGCACGTCGGGCATGGCAGGCAGGCGGCCATTGGGGACGCCGTAAGCGCACTCCTCGAGTCGCAGGGTTGGAGCGTCACGCGCGAGTTCTACTACAACGATGCGGGCGTACAGATCCGCAATCTGGGACTATCGGTCCAAGCGCGAATCCGTGAAAAGCTCGGCCTGCTTGCCGAATTCCCGGCCGACGGATATCACGGTGATTATGTGCGCGAGATCGCCGAAAATTATCTTGGGGCCGGCAACGACGGCGAGAATTTGAATGATGTCATGCGCTTCGCGGTCGCCGAACTGCGACGCGAGCAGGATCTCGATCTTCAGGCCTTCAGCGTCCGCTTCGATAGCTACCACCTGGAATCCTCCCTTTACAGCGACGGCCGTGTCGAAAGGACCGTTCATGCGTTGATAGCGGCCGGCAAGACCTTCGAGCAGGAAGGAGCGCTATGGCTGAGGACGACGGACTACGGCGACGACAAGGACCGGGTAGTGCGAAAGTCCGACGGAAACTACACCTACTTCGTGCCCGATATCGCTTACCACCTGACGAAGTGGGAGCGGGGCTTCACGCGCGCCATCAACATTCAAGGGTCGGACCACCATGGCACCGTGACCAGGGTGCGGGCGGGCCTTCAGGCCGTGTCATCGTCGTGGGAGCACGCCATCCCTCGCGACTATCCCGAGTACGTCCTGCACAAGATGGTCACCGTGATGAAGGGCGGCGAGGAGATGAAAATATCCAAGCGCGCCGGCTCCTACGTGACCCTACGTGAGTTGCTCGACGAAGTGGGAAGCGATGCGACCCGGCTCTTCCTGGTGTCGCGCAAGGCCGATACCGAATTCGTGTTCGACGTTGACCTCGCCACGTCGCAGTCCGACGAGAACCCCGTCTATTACCTGCAGTACGCTCATGCGCGCATCTGCTCCCTGCTCGAGCAGTGGCGCGTGCAGTTTCCCGAAGAAGGGGAACGCGGCATCGATGCCATCATGAGGACGGAGCTTGATCCGCTGACCGGGGGTCGCGAGCTCGAACTTCTGCAGCGGCTGGGCGAATACCCCGAGATGCTGGAAAACGCGTGCGTCGAGCTGGCGCCCCACCAGATCGTCTTCTACCTGCGCGAGTTGGCGCGGGAGTTTCACAGTTACTATAATGCCGAGCGTATTCTCGTTTCCGAAACACCGCTGCGTACCGCGCGGATATCATTGTGCCTTGCCGTGCGCCAGGTACTGCGTAACGGCCTTTCGCTGCTGAGCGTCAGCCAGCCCGAGAAAATGTAAGGTCGTGCGACCATGAGCTTCGACTACAAACAACCCCCCACGCTGCGATCGAGCTCCTCGAACAGCTTCTTGATCGGGCTGTTCTTCGGCTTTCTTCTGGGGCTGGGGGTTGCGGCCGGCATCGCGATCTATTTCTTCAAGACGCCAGTGCCGTTCGCCGACAGAACGCGCACGCAGGAAAAGACTCCGCCTCTCGGACAGACCTCGTCCGAACCACTCAAGTCGGCAAAGACCGAAGACAAGCCGCGCTTTGACTTTTACCGCATCCTCCCCGGGCAGGAAGAGCCGGTCACGGATCGGCAGTTGCGCGAAGCGGCCAAGCAGGCAGCCAAGCCGGGAGCGCCCAAGGACACCTATTTCCTGCAAGCCGGATCCTTTCCGAACCCCGCTGACGCGGACAACCTCAAGGCAAGGCTCGCGTTAATGGGGATTGAGGCGGCCGTCGAGCCGGCCAATCTCGCCGAGAAAGGCATATGGTACCGAGTCCGCCTCGGGCCCTACACGCAGATCGACGAGATCAACCGCTTGCGCCAGCAGCTGGCCAAGAACGGCGTGGATGCCTCGCTTGTCAGAATCAAGGATGTCGCCAAGAACTAGTCAAGGATCCAAGGAGAACGCCTCATGCCCCTTCGCCTGCTGAGCATCGTTGCCGGTCTGGTTCTCGCGTTCTCGGTGAGCGCTCAGGGCACGCCGAGCGAAGGCATCGATTACCTGGAGCTCAAGCCCCCGCAGCCCACGGAATCGGCCGGAAAGATCGAGGTGATCGAATTCTTCTGGTATCGATGCCCGCATTGCTACGACCTCGAGCCGAGTCTGGAGTCCTGGGTCAAAGGCTTGCCGCGGGACGTGCGATTCCGGCGGGTCCCGGGAGTCCTGAGTGAGGAGTGGGCGATCGACGCGCGGATCTTTTACGTGCTCGAAGCCTTGGGCCAAGTCGACCGCTTGCACAGGCGGCTTTTCGACGCCATCCATCAGCAGGGCGGCGTGAAGCTGCGCGGCAATGATTACGCCAAGTGGGTGGCCGAATGGCTCTCCAAGCAGGGCGTGGACATGAAGAAGTACGACGAGCTGTATCGCTCGTTCACTGTGCAGACGAGAACGAATCGGGCGATTCAGATGGCCCGGGCCTATCGTCTGGATGGCGTTCCCACGCTCGGCGTGCAGGGGCGCTACGTCACCATCGCCAACTCAAGGATGCTTTCGACGACGGACTTCCTCATCGGCGAAGTCCGCAGGCGCCCTGCAAAAAGCGCCCGCTAACCGCGTTCCAAGCTCCCGCGGCAGTGCGTCCGGCGAGGGCCCGGTTCCCTTGAAAGTATTCATCACGGGCGCGTCGAGCGGGATCGGTGCGGCGCTCGCGGCACATTACGCACGGCGGGGGGCGGTTCTCGGGCTGTGCGCGAGGCGCGCGGAACCCATGCGGAAGCTGCTCGCCGGACTGGGAGGCCGCGGAGCGCCCTACACGGTCGATGTGACCGAGGCAAGCTCGCTACAGAATGCAGCTCGCGATTTCGTCGAGCGTTTCGGAGTCCCGGACATTGTAATTGCGAACGCGGGCGTCAGCATGGGCACCGCGAGCGCGCTTTCCGAGGACCTTGCGACATTCCGAAGGGTGATGGACACCAACGTGTTCGGCATGGCGGCGACTTTTCAGCCTTTTGTCGCTCTCATGCGCGAGCGCGCCAGTGGCATCCTGGCAGGGGTTTCGAGCGTGGCCGGGTTCCGGGGATTGCCGGGATCGTCCGCCTACAGCGCATCGAAGGCCGCTGCGATCGCCTATCTGGAAAGCCTGCGCGTGGAGCTCTACGGCTCGGGCGTTTCGGTCGTGACTATCTGTCCTGGGTATGTGAGCACTCCGATGACCGCGGTCAACCGTTACCGGATGCCGTTCATCATCGGCGCCGACGACGCGGCGGAACGCATAGCACACGCGATTGCGCAAAAAAGGCGCCTTGCCGTCGTCCCCTGGCAGATGGCGCTCGCGTCACGCGTCCTGCGCATTCTGCCGGCCTGGCTCTACGATCGCGTCTTCGCACACGCACCCCGAAAGGCGCGCGGCCGCCCGCTTCAGTAGGGAGAACCGCTCCCAGGGGTGAGCGCCTTTCCCTCTGCAATACAGCTCATGCTTGCGGGTGCTTTTTCGCCTCCACCCGTACGTTGACGTAGGAACCCGGCGCATCTTCGATCGACTTCAGCCGGCCCGCGCCAGGCTCGCGCGCCGCCACGCGCTCGGTGCCGTTGCGTTCCGAAATCCACTTGTGCCAATCGGTCCACCACGATCCATCGTACTTCGCGGCCGCCGCCTGCCATGCTTCGGCCGACTCTGGCAGGTGCGGGTGGGTCCAGTATCCGTATTTGTTCGCCGCAGGCGGATTCACGATTCCGGCGATATGCCCCGATCCCCCCAAGACGAACTTGACGGGTCCAGCGAGGATTCGCGCCCCCTTGTACGTGGATTTCCAGGGAGCGATATGGTCTTCGACGGTGGAGATGAAATAGGCCGGCGTCGTGATCCTGCGTAGATCGATCGCGACCCCGTCGAGGGTGATTCCGCCTGGGTCCTTAAGCTTGTTCTCGAGGTACATGTTGCGCAGGTAGAAGCTGTGCATCCTGGCGGGCATGCGCGTGGAATCGGCGTTCCAGTACAGAAGGTCGAAAGGAAACGGGTCTTTTCCGAGCAGGTAGTTGTGGATCACGAACGACCAGATCAGGTCGTTCGCGCGCAACATATTGAAGGTGGCTGCCATTTCCGAGCCTTCGAGGAAGCCGCGTTCGCTCATGCGGCGCTCGAGATTTTCGACCTGGGCCTCGTCGATGAAAACGCCGAGCTCTCCCGGGATGGAAAAATCGAGCAGCGAAACGAAAAATGTTGCTGACGCGGCGCGGCGGTCTCCCTTTGCCGCCATCCACGCTAGCGTCGCCCCGAGAAGCGTCCCGCCCAGACAATAGCCGATGAAGTTGATCTCCCGCTCGCCGGTGACGCGCTCGATCGCATCGAGCGCAGCGAGCGGCCCCTCGAACATGTAGTCCTCGAAACTCTTCTGCGCGTAGCGCTCGTCGGGATTCACCCAGGAAATGACGAACACCGTATGCCCCTGCGCCACGGCCCAGCGGATAAAGGAATTTTTCTCGCGCAGATCGAGGATGTAGTACTTGTTGATCCACGGCGGGATGATGAGGAGCGGCTGACGGAATACCGTCGCCGTGCTTGGGGAATACTGGATGAGCTGGATAAGATCGTTTTGGAAAACCACCTTTCCCGGGCTCGTCGCAACGTTCACGCCGACCCTAAAAGCGGTTTCATCCGTCATCCTGATGCGCAGCTCGCCTCCGCCGCGCTCCAGATCGGCCAGCAGGTTATTCAGGCCGCGCAGCAGATTCTGTCCGCCCGATTGAAGAGTCTCGCGCAATACCTGCGGGTTGGTGAGCGCGAAGTTCGTGGGCGAGAGCGCATCCACGTACTGGCGCGTGAAGAAGTTGATCCGGTTCTGCACATCCTGCGGCAGACCTTCGACAGAGGACACGGCGTCGTGGATGTGGCGCGCGGCGATCAGGTAGGACTGCTTGATGTAGTCGAAGAGAAAATGATCCTGCCAGTCGGTGTCGCGGAAGCGATTGTCGCCCAGGGCGGGCTCGGCGATCGGCTTCGCGCCCTGGCCCATCATTTTGAGGGCCGTCGACTGCCATAGCGCCACATAATCCCAGAACATCTTCGCCTGGGCCTCGGCGAACTTCCAGGGTTCCGCCAGCATGCGCGCGGAAAGATCCATGAGCGCCTTGGCGACCCCGAATTCATCCGTGTAGGGGAGGCCTTCTCCTGCGGCCTTGCGCTTCAGGAACTCGCCCATGAGGCGGCCGGACCGCTCGGCAACTTCCGAAAGTACTTTGGCCGTGCGCGCGGATTCCTGCGCCGTTTGCGGTTCGGACATGCCTCAGTTCCGCTTGTAGCGGACAACGCCGTCCGCAGCGACCGAGCGCGCCAGGCGGCCCTCGTAGTAGAGAAAATGCAGGTGCGCCATCGCCTCGCCCATCGCGAAAAACAACTGATGCGTATCGAGGTTGCGGCGGAACAGCGTGCCGAGCACGTCTGCTGCGGCCTTGGGCGCCTGGCAATCCTCCTCCAGTTCAGCGAGGCGCAAACGATGGTGCTCCTGCAACTGGGCCACGCGCTCCCGCAGCCCCCTGAACGGCAACCCATGCGAGGGCAATATCAGCGTCTTCGCCGGCAGCTCCGCATAGCGTTCAATCGAATTGAGGAAAAGGGCCAGAGGATTGCCCTCGGGTTCATTGGCCCAAACGCTTACGTTGGTGGAAATCTTGGGGAGCACCATGTCGCCGGATATGAGCACGCCCGATTCCTCGCAATAGAGCGCGGCGTGTTCGGGTGCGTGGCCGTATCCCATGATGACGCGCCAGTGGCGATTGCCGATGCGGTGCGTCTGGCCCTCCATCAACCGCCGGTAGGAGGACGGGAAACCGGGCACGCGATTGCGGTAGTTGCTCCGGCGCTGTTGGAGCAGAGCAAGTCTCTCGCCCGAGATGCCGTTGCGGGTGAACATGGCGATGACATTGTCGAAGCCATACCCGGCGCCGCCGTCCCGCATCGCGTGCGCGGCCAGGTACTCCGCCTGCGCCATCCAGAACTCGGCGCCGGTGCGCTCCATCAGCCATTCCGCAAGGCCCGCGTGATCCGGGTGGTGATGAGTGACGATGAGTCGCGTGACCGGGCGCCCTGCAATCCTTCCGCCGAATATCCGTCCCCACAGGGAACGCGTGATGTCGTCGCCTATTCCGCAGTCCACGAGGGTCCAGCCCTCGCCATCTTCGAGCAACCAGAGATTGATATGGTCGAGCGCGAAGGGCAAGGGCATGCGCAGCCAATGCACGCCAGGCGCGATCTCGAAGGTCTCGCCGCCGGAAGGAGGGGCGGGCCTTGGGTACTCGAGGATGGATTCGGGGGTCACCGGTTCTTGGAAGCGGGCTGGGTCCGGAGTAAGATTGCGCTTCTCCGTGTGCAAGGTCGCGAATTCTCTCAGATTATGGCGACGCTCGCCACCCATTCCTCTGCATGTTCCCTGATTTCGGCTCCGTACGAACCGTGAGCGACCCCGCCGACGTCTACACGATCGGCGATCTGGCGCGCGAATTCGACGTCACGTCCCGGGCGATTCGCTTCTACGAAGACGAGGGGCTGCTTGCTCCGCGTCGCCTCGGCAGCCGGCGCATCTACTCCAAGCGCGACCATGTGCGCCTGAAGCTGATCTTGCGGGGCAAGAGGCTCGGTTTTTCGCTCGCGGAAGTGCGCAGCATGCTCGAGCTTTACGATTCCGCACCCGACGAGCGGCCGCAGCTGGAGAAATTCGTCGCGGCGCTCGCCGCGCGGCGCGAGCAGTTGGAGCAGCAGCGCGAGGAAATCGAGGAGGTGCTCGGGGAGATTCGCGCCTTCGAGCGCCAGTCGCGCAGGCTTCTCAACGCGAAGGGCGGGAAGCGGCGTGCGGCGGCCTGAGGCCGCTGCTGCCCATGTTGACGTTAACGTAAACGTCAAGTAGAGTCACAGCGGAGGCCTCCCTTGGACCGAGCACAGAACCTCCCCGCCGGCGCGGCCGCGCCGATCGAGTCGCCCGGCCTGCGATTCAAGCTCGGTGAGCACATCGACATGCTGCGGGACACGGTACGCGCGTTCGCGGCCGCCGAGATCGCGCCCCGCGCCGCCGAAGTCGACCGCTCCAACCAGTTTCCCGCGGACCTGTGGAAGAAGATGGGTGCGCTGGGTCTTCTCGGCATTACGGTGGAAGACGACTACGGCGGCACCGCGATGGGTTACGCGGCGCACATCGTCGCCATGGAGGAGATCAGTCGCGCATCCGCATCGGTCGGCCTTTCCTATGGAGCCCACTCGAACTTGTGCGTGAACCAGATACGCCGCAACGGCAGCGAGGCGCAGAGGAGAAAATACCTGCCGAAGCTGATAGCCGGCGAGTCGGTCGGCGCTCTGGCCATGTCGGAGCCCGGGTCCGGTTCGGACGTGGTCTCTATGAAGACCCGGGCCGAATACCGCAATGGGAAGTTCGTCCTCAACGGCAGCAAGATGTGGATCACCAACGGCCCCGACGCCGACGTACTCGTGGTCTACGCGAAAACCGACGCTGAATCGGGCCCCCGCGGCATCACTGCCTTCATCGTGGAGAAAGGCTTCAAGGGATTTTCCACCGCGCAAAAGCTCGACAAGCTGGGAATGCGCGGCTCGAACACCTGCGAGCTCGTGTTCCGCGACTGCGAGGTGCCCGAGGAGAACGTCCTCTCGGAAGTCAGCAGAGGCGTCAACGTTCTGATGTCCGGGCTGGATTACGAGCGGGCCGTGCTCGCCGGGGGCCCTCTGGGCATCATGCAGGCCTGCATGGACGTGGTGATTCCCTACGTGCACGAACGCAAGCAGTTCGGGCAGCCCATCGGGGAATTCCAGCTGATGCAGGGAAAGCTCGCCGACATGTATACGACCTTGGCGGCCTGCCGCGCATACGTTTACGCGGTCGGCCAGGCCTGCGACCGGGGGGAGACGACGCGCAAGGATGCGGCCGGCGCCATCCTTTACTCGTCGGAAAAGGCAACCTGGATGGCGGGCGAGGCCATCCAGTGCCTCGGCGGCATGGGCTACATCAACGAGACGCCCACTGGGCGCCTCTGGCGCGACGCCAAGCTCTACGAGATCGGCGCGGGGACCTCCGAGATCCGTCGCTGGCTGATCGGTCGGGAATTGTTCGCCGAGACGACCTGACTGCGTCGTTTGCTCATTGCGATTCCAGTTCTCACATGCTTCTCGGCCAACTGTTGAAGACAATCGTGAGCAAGACGCCGAGGCAGGAGGTGTCCATCATCATCTGCAGCATCGACGATCGGCGCTTCGACAAGGTCGCGGAGAATTACAGGAAGCGAATGGGCGATTGGCCCTATGAGCTGATTCGCGTCAGGAATGCGCCTTCGCTGGCCGACGGCTACAACCGCGGCATGGAGCGCAGCACCGGCGAATTCCTGATTTTCAGTCACGACGATATTGAAATACTCACGCTCGATTTCTGCGCCCGTCTTCTCGCGCATCTCGAGTCGTTCGATCTCGTCGGCGTGGCGGGGACCTCCACGCTGCTGAACGGCGTATGGACCAGCGCCGGCCAACCCGGGATTCACGGCCAAGTCGTGCAGCCCGCACCGACGGGGGAAGGATTCACCCTGAGCGTATACGGTCCGGCGGAACAACCGGCTCGAGGAAATATCCAGGCCCTCGACGGTCTGTTCCTCGCCGCCAGGCGGCGGGCGGCCGAATCTCTGCGCTTTGATGAAGAAATGTTCGACGGATTTCACTTCTACGATATCGACTTCTCGTATCGGGCCCACTTGGCGGGATTGCGGGTCGGCGTCTGCAACGACATCTTGATCTATCATCAGTCGCTTGGGCCCGGGGCCGACTCTTGGCGGCATTACATGAACGTGTTCCAGGAGAAGTTCGGTCGCCATCTCGCTTCCGGCGTGCCGGGCACTCAAGAACTGTACGTGCACGAACACATCGGCTCCAAAGCCGAAGCTTTGACTTTATTCCAGCAATATCTGAGTCAATGCGGTATCGCAGAGTCCTCGCGCTGATCGCCGCCCCGCGCAACACCCGCGTCATGCAGGTCGGCGGATACGCTCCCGGGAGCGTCGGCCGAACCGTGCTGACTGAAGGGTGCCCCCTGCAACACTAGCCAGGAGTCCACTATGCCGAACGATCCCGTTGTCATTGCTTCTGCCGCGCGCACGCCCATGGGCGCGTTCCAAGGCGAATTGAAGGATTTCAGCGCGCCGCAACTGGGCGCCGCCGCAATCCGCGCCGCAGTCGAGCGCGCCGCCATCAAGCCCGAGCGGGTCCAGGAGGTCATCATGGGCTGCGTGTTGCCAGCCGGACAGGGCCAGGCGCCCGCGCGCCAGGCGAGCATTGCGGCCGGCCTGCCCCTTGCGACCGGATGCACGACGGTCAACAAGATGTGCGGTTCGGGGATGAAATCGGCGATGTTCGCTCACGACATGCTCGCCTCGGGCGCGAACGAGATCATGGTCGCCGGCGGCATGGAGTCCATGACCAACGCGCCCTACCTTCTGCCGAAGGCGCGCTCGGGCTACCGCATGGGACATCAACAGGTGATCGATCACATGTTCCTCGATGGACTGGAGGACGCCTATGACAGGGGCAGACTCATGGGAACGTTCGCCGAGGACTGCGCTGCGAAGTACGGTTTCACCCGCGAAGAGCAGGACCGCTTCGCCATCGCTTCTCTCGAGCGCGCACAGGCCGCGAACAAGGACGGCTCCTTCGCCTGGGAAACCACGCCGCTCGCCATCAAGACAGGCAAGGCCGAGCGCTTCATGGAACACGACGAGCAGCCGTTCAAGGCCAATTTCGAGAAGATACCGACGCTGAAGCCTGCATTCCGCACGGACGGCACCGTGACCGCCGCCAATTCGAGCTCGATATCGGACGGTGCTGCGGCGCTGGTCATGATGCGCCGCTCGACCGCCGAGAAGCTGGGTTTGAAGCCGCTGGCGGCAGTCGTTGGCCACAGTACCCATTCGCAGGAACCGGGCTGGTTCACCACGGCGCCGGTGGGCGCGATCAGGAAGCTGCTCGAGGCGACCGGCTGGAAATCGGGCAGTGTCGACCTCTACGAGATCAACGAGGCCTTCGCCGTCGTCACCATGGCGGCGATGAAGGAGCACGGCCTGCCGCACGACAAGGTGAACGTCCACGGTGGCGCTTGCGCCCTGGGGCATCCCATCGGCGCGTCCGGGGCACGCATCCTGGTGACGTTGATCGGTGCGCTCAGGAAGACAGGCGGCAGGCGCGGCGTGGCGAGCCTGTGCATCGGCGGCGGCGAAGCTACCGCAATGGCGATCGAGTTGATCTGAAGCGCAGTCTGACGAGCGATGGCCAGCCCCGTCGAGTTCTACTTCGACTTCTCCTCACCCTACGGTTACATCGCGTCGGAAAAGATCGACGCGCTCGCGGCAAAACACGGCCGCGAGGCGCTCTGGCGCCCGTTTCTTCTCGGAGTGGCGTTCAAAACGACGGGAGGCACGCCCCTGCCCTCCATTCCGATGAAGGGCGCTTATCACCTGCGCGACATGATTCGAACGGCGAAATATTACGGCGTACCGTTTCGCCCTCCCTCGGTATTTCCGATCGCATCGGTATCGCCGTGCCGCGCCTTCTACTGGCTCGATGCCAAGGATCCGAAGAGCGCGAAGGCCCTGGCAAAGGCGCTTTACCGTGCCTATTTCGTCGACGACATCGATATCTCCGGCGTCGATGCCACGGTTGCCGTGTGCGCGAAGTCGGGCCTGAAGGCGGAGGAGGTTCGCTCGGGAATCGGGGATCAAGCGATGAAGGACCGCACGCGAGCCGAGGTGGACAAGGCGATCGGCCGCGGTGCGTTCGGCTCGCCCTACATCATCGTGGACGGCGAACCCTTCTGGGGCTCGGACCGCCTGGACCAGATCGACAAGTGGCTTGCGACTGGCGGCTGGTGACATGCCCGCCATCAAGAGCAGACTCAACCCGCGCTCCGAGGGATTTCAGGCGAACGCCCGCGCGAACGAGGCGCTCGTCGCCGACCTCCGCGAGAAGATCGAGCGTGCCGCGCAGGGCGGGGGAGAGTCCGCCCGCGCGAAGCACGCCGACCGCGGCAAGCTCCTGCCGCGCGAGCGGGTAAAGCTGCTGCTTGACCCGGGGTCGCCGTTTCTCGAGCTGTCGCCGCTCGCGGCGCTCGGCATGCACGGGGACGAGGCGCCGGGCGCTGGAATCATCACCGGCCTTGGCCGCGTGTGCGGTCAGGAATGCGTCGTCGTCGCCAACGACGCCACCGTCAAGGGCGGGACCTACTACCCCATGACGGTGAAGAAGCACTTGCGCGCGCAGGAAATCGCGCTGCAGAACCGCCTGTCATGCATTTACCTCGTCGACTCCGGCGGCGCATTCCTCCCGGAGCAGGACAATGTCTTTCCCGACCGCGACCACTTCGGACGCATCTTCTACAATCAGGCGATCATGTCGGCAGAGCGAATACCGCAGATCGCTCTCGTGATGGGCTCCTGCACCGCCGGCGGGGCCTACGTGCCGGCGATGTCCGACGAAACGGTCATCGTCCGCGGGCAGGGGACGATATTTCTCGGCGGCCCGCCCCTGGTGAAGGCGGCGACCGGAGAGGTGGTTTCCGCCGAGGAACTGGGGGGAGCCGAGGTACACACCCGCCAGTCGGGCGCGGCTGATCACCTCGCGCAAGACGAAGCTCACGCCATTTCGATCGCGCGCAGGATCGTCGCCAACCTCAACCGCGTGAAGAACACGACCCTCGCGCTGCGCGAGCCCGCAGAGCCGCTTTACCCCGCCGCAGAGCTGCTCGGCGTCATCCCGGCCGACGTGCGCAAGCCCTACGAGGTGCGCGAGTTGATCGCGCGCATCGTCGACGCTAGCGAGCTGGACGAATTCAAGCAGGACTACGGCACCACGCTCGTCACGGGGTTCGCGCACATCTGGGGCTACCCGGTCGGCATTGTTGCGAACAACGGGATTCTGTTCTCGGAGTCGGCGCTGAAGGGCGCGCACTTTATCGAGCTATGCGCCCAGCGAGGGATACCCTTGCTGTTCGTGCAGAATATCACCGGGTTCATGGTCGGAAAGAAGTACGAGGCGGGTGGAATCGCCAAGGACGGAGCCAAACTCGTGACCGCGGTATCCTGCGCGCGCGTGCCCAAGTTCACGGTCATCATCGGCGGCTCCTTCGGCGCCGGCAACTACGGCATGTGCGGGCGTGCATTCGCGCCGCGCTTCCTGTGGACCTGGCCCAACGCACGCATCAGCGTGATGGGAGGCCAGCAGGCGGCGTCGGTCCTCGCCACCATCAGACGCGACGGCATCGAGGCAAAGGGCGGCGTCTGGACCAAGGAGGAAGAGGAGCAGTTCAAGCGTCCGATCCTCGATCAATACGAGCGACAGGGCCATCCCTACTACGCTACGGCACGGCTGTGGGACGACGGGGTGATCGCCCCCGAGGACACGCGACGCGTCCTCGGCCTGGCGATCAGCGCCTCGCTCAACGCGCCGATTGAAGAGACCAAGTTCGGCGTTTTCCGGATGTAGCGCGGCCATTGCACTGTGCAAACGACAGGAGACGCATGCCTTACCAGACCATCGAAATCCACATAGCGCACGGCACGGCCGTCCTCTGGCTTAACCGGCCGGAGGTTCGCAACGCCTTCAACGAGACCATGATAGGGGAGCTGCACGCCGCCTTTGGCGAGCTCGACGCGGATCCGGCGGTGCGCGCCGTGGTGCTCGCGGGCCGCGGCAAGGTATTCTGCGCCGGCGCCGACCTGAACTGGATGAAGAGAACGGGCGAGATGGATCTCGATGCCAACCGCAAAGACGCGATGACCTTCGGCGCCATGCTCAACCGCCTCTACACGCTCCAGAAGCCGACGCTCGCGCGAGTGCACGGCGCCGCCTTCGCCGGGGGCATGGGGCTCATAGCCGCCTGCGACATCGCCGTGGCGTCCACGGAGACCGACTTCTGCGTGTCCGAGGTGAGGCTGGGTCTGACCCCCGCGACCATCAGCCCCTACGTGCTCGCCGCGATGGGCGAGCGTGCCGCGGGCCGGTATTTCCTCACCGCGGAACGCTTCAACGCGGCCGAAGCCTATCGCATCGGCTTCGTTCAGGAATTGGCGCAGCCCCATGAGCTCGACGCGATGGCGAACGCAATCCTGGGAGAGCTGGTCCAGGGCGCGCCGGGGGCACAGGCGGCGACCAAGGAGCTGGTCCGGTCGGTCGCACGGCGCCCGCTCACGACCGAGCTGATGGAAGACATGGCAACTCGCATCGCATCGGCCCGCGCTTCCGAAGAAGGCCGGGAGGGCGTGCGTTCTTTTCTCGAAAAACGCTCCCCTGCCTGGGTGAAGGAAGCCAAGCAGGCCGCCCGCACAAAGAAGAAGTAGGGAGCGTCTTGTTCGACAAGATCCTGATCGCCAACCGCGGCGAGATCGCCTGCCGCGTGGCGAGGACCGCGCGACGCATGGGCATCCGCACGGTCGCCGTCTATTCCGACGCCGATGCGCGCTCGCTGCACGTTGCGCTCGCCGACGAGGCGTTCCACATCGGCGCGGCTGCCGCAGCGGACAGCTATCTTCGCGGCGACCGCATCATAGAGGCGGCAAGGCGCTCGGGCGCCCATGCCGTTCATCCGGGCTACGGGTTCCTCGCCGAGAGCGCCGATTTCGCGGAGCGCTGCGAGCGAGCCGGGCTTGCGTTCATCGGGCCGCCGGCGGCGGCCATCGCTTCGATGGGGGACAAGTCTTCGGCGAAGACGATCATGGAGAAAGCCGGTGTGCCGGTCGTGCCTGGCTATCACGGCGCGGACCAGTCGGACGAGCTGCTTGCCCGGGAGGCAGCACGGATCGGCTGGCCCGTCCTCATCAAGGCGTCGGGGGGCGGGGGCGGCAAAGGCATACGCGTGGCGGACGAGACCGAAGCCTTTCAAGCGGCTCTCGCGGCCTGCCGGCGCGAGGCGGGATCGGTCTTCGGCGACGACCGCGTGCTCATCGAAAAGTATCTCGAGCGGCCGCGGCACATCGAGGTGCAGGTATTCGCGGACCGGCACGGCAACTGCGTGCATCTCTTCGAGCGCGATTGCTCGATGCAGCGTCGCCACCAGAAGATCCTCGAGGAAGCCCCGGCGCCCGGCATGACCGGTGCGCGCCGGACCGAAATGGGCGACGCGGCGCTCGCGGCGGTGCGGGCGGTCGGCTACGTCGGCGCGGGGACCGTGGAGTTCATTGTGGATCGGGCCGGCAGCTTTTACTTCATGGAGATGAACACACGCCTGCAGGTCGAGCACACCGTCACCGAAATGATCACCGGCCTCGATCTGGTGGAATGGCAGCTTCGCGTTGCCGCGGGCGAGCGCCTGCCGCTCGCGCAGGGCGACGTTCGGGTCGAAGGACACGCGTTCGAGGCGCGCGTCTGTGCCGAAGACCCTCTCCGGGATTTCCTGCCTGCCGCCGGTCGCCTCGGCCATCTTGGCCTGCCGGCCGAATCAGACACGGTGCGTGTGGATACCGGCGTGCGCGCCGGGGATTCCGTCACGCCTCACTACGACACGATGATCGCCAAGCTCATCGTTCGCGGCCGCGACCGGGCGCAGGCGCTCGCGGGCCTGCGGGCCGCGCTGGGGGAGTTCGAGGTCGCGGGGCTCGCGACGAACCTCGGCTTGTTGCGCCGGATAGCGCGTTGCCGCGCTTTTGCCGAAGCCGAGCTCGATACGGGCCTGATCGAGCGTCACCGCCACGAGCTGCTTGCGCCACCCGCGCATCCGGGCGAAGACGCCCTGGCGCTCGCAGCCGCCGGGGCATTGCAGCACATGGCGGAGGAGGCATGGAAGCGCGCGCGGGAATCGACCGATGCGCATTCACCCTGGAGCCTCGCCGACAGCTGGCGCCTAAATGGCAACGACCGCCAGGGGTTCAGATTTCGCGATGGCGAATCGGCTTCGGTGGTGGAAGTCCGGAAGCAGGGAGCAGCCTACGATGCCGAGCTCCTGGGGAAGCGGCGGATACTGACATGGCGCGGCACGGAACGCGGCGGTCTGCTCGTGACGCTGGACGGTGCCGAGATCGCCGGGCGGGTCATCCGCTCGAACGGCCGCTACGACGTATTCGCCAGCGGCGAGCATCACGCCCTCGAGCTCGACGACCCGCTTGCGCAGGAATTCGACGCCCCCGGACATGCTGGAGCACTCGTTGCGCCCATGCCGGGCAAGATAGCCGCAGTGCTGGCCGCCCCGGGCGCCGTCGTCGAAAAAGGCGCGCCGCTTCTTGTGCTCGAGGCCATGAAGATGGAACACACCATCGCGGCGCCGTTTTCCGGCAGGGTCGCGCAGGTTTGCTTCCAAGCCGGTGAGCAGGTCGAGGAGGGCGCGGCGCTGGTCGTTTTCGATTCGGAGAATGAGCCATGAGTTTTCCAAGAAAGGTCAAGATCGTCGAAGTGGGCCCGCGCGACGGCCTGCAGAACGAACCAAAGAGCGTTCCGCCCGCGATCAAGATCGAGCTCATCCACCGGCTCGTCGGGGCGGGCCTCCCCGCCGTCGAAGCGACCGCCTTCGTCTCGCCGAAATGGGTGCCGCAGATGGCCGACCATGCCGAGGTGATGGCTGGAATCAGGAAGAAATTCGGCGTGGCCTTCCCGGTGCTCGTGCCCAATATGCAGGGCTTCGAGGCAGCGCGCGCGGCGGGAGCGACGGAGATCGCCGTGTTCGGCGCGGCTTCCGAAACCTTCAGCAGGAAGAACATCAACTGCAGCATCGCCGAAAGCCTGGAACGGTTCGCCCCGGTCGTAGCGGCGGCGAAGGCGACGGGCATGCGCGTTCGCGGCTACATTTCCTGCGCCGCGGGCTGCCCTTACGAAGGCGAAGTCAAACCAAAGGCGGTAGCGGATTTGGCAAAGCAGCTCTACGAGATGGGCTGCTACGAGATCTCGCTCGGGGACACCATCGGGGTCGGCACGCCGAAAAAAATCCGGGCGATGATCGAAGCGGCGGCGAAGAACGTTCCGATCGCGAAGCTCGGTGGCCACTATCACGATACCTACGGCCAGGCGCTTGCCAACATCTACGCTTCGCTCGAGCTGGGCGTGAGGACTTTCGACAGCTCGGTGGCGGGGCTGGGCGGCTGTCCCTACGCTAAGGGTGCAACCGGCAACGTTGCCAGCGAGGACGTCGTGTACATGCTCGACGGGCTTGGCATAGAGACCGGCGTCGATCTGGAGAAGCTGTTCCGCGCCGGGCAGTTCATCTGCCGGGAGCTCGGACGCGAGCCGGCGTCAAGGGTCGCCCGGGCGCTCGCGGCGAAGTCCAGCGCATGACCCGGAGCTCCACCCTGACGCAGGATGAAGTCGCGTCACCGTGCATCGACGTTTGTCGGATGAATCCGGCAAGCTTTCTGTGTGAGGGCTGCTTTCGCACGCTCGAGGAAATCGCCGCCTGGTCGAGCATGAGCGACGAAGAAAGGCGCGCGGTGCTCGCCAGGCTTCCGGCAAGGAAACCCCCAGCTTGAAGCTGCCGGAGAACATCCAGGTGATCGAACGCGGCTGGCTCTCTGCCAACAACATCGTGCTCCATGCGGGCACGGAAGCCACCGTGGTCGATTCGGGATACGGCGCCCACGTGCCGCAGACGCTGGCGCTCATCGAGCGCGCCCTGGCGGGCAAGAAGCTCGCGCGGCTCGTCAACACCCACTGCCACTCCGATCACATGGGCGGCAATGCGGCGATCCAGAAGAAGTTCGGCTGCCGGACCAGCATCCCGGAGGGGGAGGCCGCGCTCATCGACAACTGGGACGAACAACGGCTGATCCTTTCGATCGCCGATCAGCGCGCGGAGCGTTTCCGCTACGACGACACGTTTCGCGACGGCGATACGCTTGAAATGGGCAGGCTCGAATGGCGGGTAATCGCCGCGCCCGGGCACGATCCGCACGCCGTGATGTTCTACTCTTCCGAGTCACGCATCCTGATCTCGGGCGACGCGCTGTGGGAAAACGGCTTCGGCGTGGTGTTCCCGCAGCTTTTCGGCCGCGATACGGCTCTCGCCGAGACGCGCGCCACGCTCGAATGCATCGGGCGTCTCCAGATCGACGCAGTCATTCCCGGACACGGACGACCTTTCGGCGAGACCGGCGCCGCGCTCGAACGCGCCTTCTACCGCCTGGAAGGATACGAGGAAGACATCATGCGGCTTGCGCGCCACTGCGCGAAGGTGATGCTCTCCTTCGCTCTGCTCGAAAAGCGCTCGATGCCGCTCGCCGAGCTGCCCGGCTACGTCGCGCGCGTGCCCATCCTCGCCGAACTGAACGCACGCTACCTTCACATGACGCCGACCGCGATGGCGGAATGGCTGGTGAGCGAGCTCGGGCGCGCCGGCGCGGCGGGCGAGCGGGAAGGATTGCTGGTGGCAAGCGGGCAGTAGGCAAGCAGAACGCGGACCCCGTGAATGATCACGGCTGCCGTCTCGCGCTCCAGGTAGCGATCTCGCGCTCTCCGCGCCTGACGCTGCCGCGCAAGCTGTCGCCCGCGACGCGCCCGACAAGCAAGACGGGGTCGTCGCCGAGCACGCCGCCCGGGAGCGCGAGCCTCAATTCGTCACCGCGCAGCCGGCCGTCGGAAACCGGAACGCTCTCCTTTGCGGGAACCTTTACCGAGCCTGACACCATCTGGAACTCCTGCCTGAGCGCAAGCGGGATGGTGCGGACCCGGTCGCGCGAGACGATCTCCAGGCTCCAGTCGCCTTCGACTCTCGCCGGGACGACCCAGAGATACACCGCGCTCTCCTTGCGAAATCCAACGGTCTTGTCCGGAGCCGGAACAGTCTCTTGGGCATCGGGACGCCATTCCTGCATGCCGAAGTCGTGCGACACCACGCGCGTTCCGGGTCTGAGGTCGGAAAGTATCTTCGGGCGCAGCGCCATGTTGACGTCGGGCAGCAGGTAGAGCGTCAGCACGTCCGCTGCGCGAAAGTCGGTCTGGAACAGATCCTGCCGCAGGAACTTCACGCGGTCGGCGACCCCGGCCCGGCGCGCAGCCTCGTTCGAGCGTTCGACGAGCCGCGGGTCGAGGTCCACGCCGAATCCGCGTGCGCCGTATTTCAAGGCTGCCGCGATCACGAGGCGCCCGTCGCCCGAGCCGAGATCGATGACCGTCTCGCCAGCCCTGACGTCCGCGAGCTTGAGCATGCGCTTGACCACGATCTCCGGGGTCGGCACGTACGGCGTGTCGAGATCCTTGTCCGCGCCTTGAGGGAGGGCGGATGCCGGAAGTGCAAGAAGCGCAGCGAGCGCCAAGTGTCCACGATTCCCGTGCATCACAAGATCTCCTAGATGGCTCCTTCGGCATGCAAGGCGCGGATCTCCGAATCGGGATACCCCGCCTCGCGGAGGATCTCGTCGGTATGCTCGCCACGCGCGGGCGCGCTGCGCTCGATCCCGAACTCGAAGTCGCTGAACTTCAAGGGAAACGCCAACTGCGTCGATCCGTCAGCGGCGGCAACCATGCCCCGGGCGCAAAGCTGCTCGTTGGCGAGGGCTTCTTCGATCGTCAGGATCGGGCTCACGCAGCAGTCCGCGCGATCGAAGAGCTCCGTCCACTCCCGTTGCGTGCGCGCTGCGAAGATCGTGGCGAGACGCTTCTTGACCGGCGCGGCTTGCTCGCCGTAGACGAGATGCTTTCCTTTCAGGTCCTCACAGCCGAGCATATCGCAGAGCGTTTCCCAGAATTTGCGCTCGAGAGCCCCGACCGCCACGTAGCGCCCGTCCCGCGTCGGGTAGACGTTGTAGCAGGGGAGACCGCCGTCGAGCATGCCCGTACCGCGGGCCGGCGCCTTGCCCTTCTCGAGAAAACCGAGAAGGGGAAAGATCGCGTGCGCGAGCACGGCGTCGGTCATGGCGACGTCGACATGCCGCCCGCGTCCCGAAGATCGGGCGTCGACGAGTGCGGCAAGGATTCCCATTGCTGGCGCGAGCGCCCCGCCCAGCAAGTCGGCGATCTGGAAGTTCGGCACGACCGGAGCGCTCCCGGTCCCGATCTGATCCCCGACCCCGGCGTAGCCGACGTAGTTGATGTCATGCCCGGCGCGCCCGGCATAGGGTCCGTCCTGCCCGTAGCCGGAAATCGAGCAATAGACAATGCGCGGATGGGCTGCGGCGATGGTTTCGTAACCCAGTCCGAGCTTGGCCATCACCCCCGGACGGAATCCTTCGACGAGGACGTCCGCGTTTCCGGCGAGCCGCAGGAACACCTCGCGGCCCCGCGGGTTCCTCAGGTCGAGCCGCATCGCACGCTTGTTGCGGTTGACGAGGCGAAAGAAATCCGACATGCCTTCGCGCATGCGGCCCATTTCTCGCGCGTAATCGCCCGCGCCAGTATCCTCGATCTTCACGACATCCGCGCCCATGTCGGCAAGATGCAGCGTCGCCATCGGGCCGGGAAGCAGGCGCGTCAGGTCGAGTACGCGGATGCCGGAAAGCGGTTTCGCACGCAAGCTATTCGACCGTCCTCGGAAAGGCCCGTCCGAGCATCCACTCTTTCATGGCCTTCACGGTCTGGGCTTCCCTGCCGAAATAGCCGTGCGCGGAGAGCGCCTCGCACGGATCCGATTCTGCCGGCTTGCCCCCTTTTACGGTAACGAGCGCGAATCGCCGGCCTTGGCTTTCGGCGGCATTGTACGGGCACGGCCGGCATCCATCGTGCTCGTGGTGGACAAAGAGGAGCGGCGCCTTGATCGCGCCGAAATCGAAACCCGACAGCCCGTTGCCGTGCCTGTCGCCGTGGAAGACCGTTGAGGTGAGGATCACGCCGTCCACGGCGTTGCCGAGCGAGCGGCCGAGATGAGCCGCGGATATGGTGCCGCGGCTCGTGCCGATGAGAAAGACCTTTGCTCGCGGAAACCGGTTCCTCAGATCCTTGACAACCGCCGCAATATCGTCGACGTGTGCGCCGCCGGCGCGAAATCCGTCGTCCATTCCCAGCCGCTGCCGATCCGAAGGCGAATCAATCACGGCGACGGCCACCTCTCTGTCGCGCAGAAGCGTGCGGGTGCGCACCAGAAAATTCTTTCCAGCGCCGAATCTCACCGAACCGCCTTCGACCCGGAGCCGCATCAACCCTTCGCCGCCGGGAAAGAGCACCGCCACGGCTTGCGGCGGCGGGGAGGCGTAGTGCAGCAGCAAGTAGGATTGCGTCGCGCCCGGCCGGCCCGAGACCGTGACGATCTCTTCCGCGCCGACGCCAAGGGGAACGAGCAGCGCCGCGAGCCAGAGGAAAGAGAAACAGGCCCTGGCGAAAGAAGGACTAGCCATATTTTTTCGCGTCCTCGATGACCTTGCCATCGTTCGGCAGCTCGCCCGGCTTCGCGAACGCCACTTCCCCGCGGAGGTTGGTGATGCTGCGAACGCTGTCGGCTATTTGACCGGCGAGACCGGCACTTGCGACCCGCACCTCACAGCGCAGCGTCATGCGGTCGATCCCACCGGGATTATCGACCACGAGCCTGGCTTTCAGAATCTCGGTGTGACGCTTTACGACCTCGGCCACCTGTGAAGGATGGACGAACATTCCTTTCACCTTGGTGGTCTGGTCGGCGCGTCCCATCCAGCCGCGAATGCGGGTGTTGGTCCGGCCGCAGGGGCTCGTCCCCGGCAGCACCGCCGAAAGGTCGCCCGTGCCGAAGCGGATCAGCGGGTAGTCCGGATTGAATGTCGTGATCACGATCTCGCCCACCTCGCCCTCGGGCAGCGGATCGCCGGTACCGGGGCGCACGATCTCGAGGATCAGGCCCTCGTCGAGGATCATACCCTCGAGCGCGTCGGACTCGTAGGCGATAAGGCCGAGATCCGCCGAGGCATACGACTGCAGCACGCGGATGCCGCGCTCGGCCATGGCGGCCCGCAGCGCGGGCGGCAGGAACTCCGCGCCGACCGCGGCCTTCTTCAGGCAGCCGATATCGATCTTCATCTCGTCGGCCTTTTCGGCGATCAGCTTCAGGAACGAGGGCGTGCCGATGTACGCGTTCGCGCGCAGGCCGGCGATCGTCGCGACCTGCATTTCGGTCTGGCCGGTCCCCGTCGGCACCACCGTGCATCCGAGCGCCAGCGCGCCCGATTCGAGCATCGATCCCGCGGGCGTGAAGTGATAGGCGAACGTATTGACCGCGACGTCGCCCGCGCGGAATCCGGCAGCGAACAGCGCGCGCGATGTGCGCCACCAGTCGGAGCCCCGCCCCTCGGGGTCGTGGATGGGGCCGGGCGAGACGAAGATCTTCCCGAGCTCGCGCACCGGCGTCACGTTCAGTCCGCCGAGCGGGGGTTCGCGCTTCTGCAGGGCGGCGAGATCCGACTTGCGAGTCACCGGAAGGCTGGCGAGCGCGACGCGGCTGGTGACGGCAGCGGGATCGACCCCGGCCAGAATCCGCGCCCACCCGGGCGCACCGCGCTTCGCACGCGCGATCTGCGCGGGAAGCGCCGCGAGGAGCGCCCGCTCGCGCTCCTCGCGGCTGCGGGTTTCAAGAGAGTCGTGGTATTCGGTCATCGTTTCTGCGCGGGCCTGCCCAAAATCGGCGACGAGATCCAGGAGCATGCTGCCGGCCTGAATTCGACGGGCCGGACCGCCGAATTCACTCGATCTTGATTCCGGATTGGCGGATGACGCGCGCCATGGCCTTGCCTTCCCCGCCCAGGAACGCGGCGAATTCCGCGGGGGAACGCGACGGCGAGGTTTCCGTGCCGTCGTGGGCGAGCACTTCTTTCAACTTGGGGTTCTGCAACGCCACGATCGTCGCATCGAACAGCCGCGTGACGATCTCGCGAGGCGTTCCTGCGGGCGCAAAAAATCCGTACCAGATCGAGATGTCGTAGCCAGGGAGGCCGGCCTCCTCCATCCCGGGAAGCCCGGCAACCAGGCGCGAGCGGGCGCGGGTCGTCACCGCGAGCCCGCGCAGCCTTCCGCTCTGGACAAGCGGCATCACCGACGGCGCCGTGGCGAACGTCACCTGCGTATCTCCCGCGAGCACGGACTGCACCGACTGCCCGCCGCTCTTGTACGGCACGTGAACCATATCGACGCCCGCCAGGGTATCGAACAGCACCGCGGCAAGGTGCGGGAGCGAGCCGTTGCCGGAGGAGGAGAAATTGAGCTTGCCCGGCGCTTTCTTCGCTGCCGCGATGAGCTCGGCGATCGAATTCACCGGCAGCGCCGGATTCACAGCCGCGACGAGCGGCGAGCTCGTAACCTGTGTGATGGCCGCGAAGTCGCGCTCGGCGCTGTACGCGACGTTCTTGTTGACGAGCGGGTTGATGATCATTCCGCTCTGGCTTGCGATCAGGATCGTGTAGCCGTCCGGCGCGGACCGGGCGACGAATTCCACCGCGATGCTCGAGCCGGCGCCCGGCATGTTATGAACGATGATCCCCTGCCCGAGGGCGCGTGAGAGAGGATCGCTCAGTGTCCGGGCAATGATGTCGGCCGCGCCGCCCGGTGCGAAGCCGACGATCAGGCGTATCGGCCTGGCGGGATAACCCTGGGCCGATGCCAGGGAACTCGCGGCGAGCATCAACAACAAAGCGGACAGGAATCTCACATGCCACCTCTCTGTCAGGCGAGCCAGCGTTTTCTGCGGCGGTAGTGCTTCACGTCCTTGAAACTCCTGCGCCGTCCCGATGAAATCCCGAGGTAAAACTCCTTGACGTCCTCGTTGGTCGCAAGCTCCGCCGCGGCCCCGTCCATCACTACACGCCCGCTCTCGAGAATGTAGCCGTGGTCGGCGTAGCGCAGAGCCACGTTGGTGTTCTGCTCCGCGAGGAGGAAGCTCACTCCTTCCTTCTCGTTCAGGTCCTTCACGATCTGGAAAATCTCCTCGACGATCTGAGGTGCGAGTCCCATCGAGGGCTCGTCGAGCAGGATCATGCTCGGGCGGGCCATCAGCGCGCGCCCGAGCGCTGTCATCTGCTGTTCGCCGCCGGAGGTGTAGCCGGCGAGCGCGTTGCGCCGTTCTTTGAGCCGGAGAAAATACGTATAGACGAGTTCCAGATCGCGCATGATCGCCGCCTTGCCGTCGCGACGCGTGAAGGCGCCGGTGAGCAGGTTCTCCTCCACGGTGAGATGGCCGAAGCAATGACGGCCTTCCATCACCTGCGTGCAGCCGCGGCGCACGAGCTCGTTCGGCGACAGTTCCTGCACTTCGGCGCCGTCGAAGATGATCGAGCCCTTGGTGACCTCGCCGCGCTCGGAGCGCAGCAGGTTGGAAATCGCCTTGAGCGTCGTCGTCTTCCCCGCGCCGTTGGCCCCGAGCAGCGCGACGATCGCGCCGCGCGGAACGCCGAGCGAGACGCCCTTGAGCACGAGGATGACGTGATCGTAGACGACCTCGATGTTATTGACAGTGAGAATCGTCTCGCTCGCGGCTGCGCGCGAGGGCCGCGAGCCGGCCGATGCTGGCGCGCTCACTGCTCGCTCCGGGATGGCGTCTCCCGCGCCGGACGGCCGACGCGGGAGGCAGAGTCGCCTAGCTCACAAGGTCTTGTCGTCGCATGCCTCGGTGCGCTTCGGCCAGGGCTGGTTCTTGGTCACGTAGCCGTTGGCGGCCTCGTAGACGAGCGGCAGCACCTTCTCTTTCATGGGTGGGATCCAGTCCGATATCTTGACCCACTTATGCCCGTCCCATTGCTGCACGTAGGCGGCGTGATGGCCGTTATGGTCCTGGCAGGTCACGGCGAACGACGCCGCGAATCCGGGCAGGCCCAATTGCCTCCAGCGCTGATCCGAGATCGACAGGGTCTCCAGTCCGCGCCGCATGTCGGCACTGCTGATCACCTTCTTGCCGGTAATCTTCTGCGCATGCCGGATGGCCTCGGCGATGATGACCGAGTTCATGACACCGCGGTTGTAGAAATTTTCACCCACCTGGTTTTTCGGCGTCTGGCTATTGCCCTTGTCGATCACGTTCTTGACGATATCCCTGATCGCCGGGTAGCCGGCGCCTACTGCGTTGATGTTGAGCGACAGGTAGCCCTTCGCGCCGGCGCCCGCGGGCCGCGCGTCGTCGTCGCTACCGGACCACCATATCCCGATAAAGCGGTCCATCGGGTAGCCGGTCTTGGCCGCCTCCTGCACTGCGGTGGGGTTCATCGCGCCCCAGCCCCACATGACCATCCAGTCCGGCCGGTCGCGGCGCACACTGAGCCACAGCCCCGACTGGTTCTGCATTTGCGCAGGCGGCACCGGATACTTCTTGACCGAGAAGCCGTAGTCCGTGGCGAACCGGTCGAGCAGCGGGATTGGCTCGAGGCCGTAGCCGCCGTCAAAATAGATGTAGCCGATCGTCTTGCCCCTGAGCTTGTCGAATCCGCCCTCCTTCTTCGCGATGTACTGCAGAACGATCGACATCCCGTCCCAGTAGGTCGAGGGCGGATTGAAGATCCATGGGAAGTCCGACCCGACCGCGGACGCCGACAGGCCGTAGGCCATCGACAGGATCGGAATGCGGTCCACCGACGCCTTCGGGATGAGCGCGAGCGTGATGCCGGTCGAATACGGGCTGATGACGAGCGGATTCTTGCTCTTGACCGAGTCGTAGCATTCGACGCCCTTCTCGTTCTTGTATCCCGTTTCGCATTCCTGGACAACGACTTTCACCCCGCCAATGCCGCCGTCGCGGGCGTTGAGCATATTGAAGTAATCGTGCATGCCGTTCGCGATCGGAATCCCCGAATTGGCGAAAGGGCCCGTGCGATAGGTGAACAGCGGCACGAACAGGGTGTCTTGCGCAACGGCGTTCGAAGCCGGGACCGAAACCCCGGCCAAGCCTGCGAGCGCCGCGCCGAATACCACCTTCTTCAAGCGCATTTTCTCCTCCTTCTCATTGGTGGCCGACGCGGCTTGCGCCGGCCTCGATAGCGGAACCGCCCGGGCAGTGTACGCCTTCAGTAGGGGAATGGCCACACCCTGAGCTTCTGCTTCCCGATCTGCCAGAGCCGCGCGAGCCCGCGCGGCTCCACGATCAGAAAGAAGATGATCAGCGCGCCCACGATCACGAACGAGGCCTGCTCCGCTGTCGCGCTCCGTATGCTGACGCCGAAGAAGGCCGGCGCAGCGCGCAGCACGATCGGCAGCCCCCAGATCAGCGCCGCGCCGAGAAACGAGCCCAGCAGGCTGCCCAGCCCGCCGATGATCACCATGAACAGGATCAGGAATGACTGGTTGATATTGAAGCTCTCCGACTCGGCGTTGCCGAGCCAGAGAAACACCATCATCGCGCCCGCGACCCCGCAATAGAACGAGGAAACGGCGAAGGCGAGGAGCTTGGTCTGGTACAGCCTGATCCCGATCAGTTCCGCCGCAAGATCCATATCGCGCACCGCCATCCACGTGCGGCCGATGCGGCCCCGCACGAGATTGGCCGCCATCAGGGTCAGGAGCGCGACGATCGACAGCACGATCAGGTAGCGCGTCACCGGCGACGCCGTCGGTCCAGTCACGGCAAGTCCGAACAGGGTTTTCGTCGGTACTTCGATCGAGGCGGAGACGTTGTAGTTGTAGAGCCAGGCGACCCGGATGAAGCACCAGGACAGGAAGAATTGCGCCGCGAGCGTCGCGACCGCGAGATAGAAGCCCTTGATGCGCAGCGACGGCAGCCCGAACACGGTCCCGATGGCGGCCGCGAAGAATCCCGAGCACAGGATCAGAACGATGATGTTCACGTTGGGGAAGAAAGTCGTCAGCTTGTAGCAGGCGAAGGCCCCTACCCCCATGAAGCCGCCGGTGCCGAGCGACAGCAATCCGGTATAGCCCGTAAGGAGATTCAGCCCGGTCGCAGCAAGCGAGAGGACCAGGACCGGAATGAGGATCGAGTCGATGGTGAAGCTCGAGGCCGTGAGCGGCACGCCCACGAAGGCAAGCAGCAGGATGACGGCGATTCCGATCCGGTCCTGGAGGATCGGAAACAGCGCCTGGTCGGCGCCGTAGCTCGTCTTGTACTGGCCCACTTCACGATAGAGCATCGGGTTGCCCTCAGAGCCGCTCGATGATGCGCTCGCCGAAGAGTCCCTGCGGCCGGAACAACAGGAACACGAGGGCAATCACGTAGGCGAGCCAGCTCTCGATCCCTGATCCGAGCAGAGGCCCCCAATAGAACTCGCCGATCTTCTCGCCGACGCCGATGATGATGCCGCCGATGATGGCCCCGGGAATGGAAGTGAAGCCGCCGAGAATCAGGACCGGGAGCGCCTTCAGCGCGATGATTTCCAACGCGAACGAGACGTTCGAGCGGGCGCCCCACATGATGCCGGTCGCGATCGCAACGATGCCGGCGGCGAACCACACGATGACCCAGATCTGCTCGAGCGAGATGCCGACCGACAGGGCCGCCTTGTGACTATCGGCAACGGCGCGCAGCGCGCGGCCGATCCGGGTGCGGTTGAACATGATGGCGAGCGCAGCGACCATGAGTGAGGCGATGACCGTCGCTGCGATATCGATCTTCTGCATCTGCACGTATCCGCCGAGCATCGGAATACGGTAGGACCCGCCCGGCAGGCGCAGCTGGTCGGAGATCATGACCTTCGGGTCGCCGCCAAAAATCAGCTCGCCGAGACCGATCAGGAAATAAGTGAGCCCGAAGGTCGCCATGAACAGGATGATGTCGGGCTGGTTGACCAGCGGTCGCAGAATGACGCGCTCTACGGCGAAGGCGAGAACGAGCATTACGACAACCGTGAGCGCCAGAGCGAGATAGGCCGGCACCCCGTGCTCATTGAGGCCGACCAGCGTGAGCGCCGAGAACACCACCATGATGCCCTGCGCGAAATTGAACACGCCCGATGCCTTGAAGATCAGGACGAAACCGAGCGCAATGAGCGCGTACAGAACGCCGCTGACGAGGCCCTCCCAAAGCGTTTGGGCCAGAAGATCGGGCGCCGCGCCCATCTGCACGAACGGGTCGACGAAGATGCTGTAGAGCAGGTGCGTCATCGCTCCCTCAATGCGCGACCCCGAGATAGGCATCGATCACCGCCTGATCGCGCCGCACCTCGTCCGGCGCGCCGTCGGCGATCTTGCGGCCGTAGTCGAGCACCGCGACGCGGTCCGAGAGATCCATGACGACGCTCATGTCGTGCTCGATCAGAACGATGGTCGTGCCGAACTGGTCGTTCACGTCGAGAATGAAACGGCACATGTCCTGCTTCTCCTCCAGGTTCATGCCGGCCATGGGCTCATCGAGGAGCAGCAGCTGCGGCTCCGCGGCGAGGGCGCGTCCGAGCTCCACGCGCTTCTGCAGGCCGTAGGGCAGCCGCCCGACCGGCGTCTTGCGGATGTGCTGGATCTCGAGGAAATCGATGACCTCCTCGATCTTGGCGCGATGTTCGAGCTCCTCGCGCCGTGCCGCACCCCAGTAGAGCGCCTGCTGCAGAAAATTGGATGTCATCTTCAGAGTCCGCCCGGTCATCAGATTGTCGAGCACCGTCATACCGCGGAAAAGCGCGATGTTCTGGAAAGTCCGGGCGATGCCAGCTTGCGCTGCTTCGTGCGGATCGACCTGGCGGCGCCTGCGGCCCTTGAAGGAGATCGAGCCCTGCTGCGGGTGATAGAAGCCGTTGATTACGTTGAGGAGCGACGACTTCCCCGCGCCGTTGGGACCGATGATGGCGCGTATCTCGTGCTCGCGGACGTCGAACGTAACCGCCTGCAGCGCCACGACCCCACCGAAGGAGAGCGAGACGCCCTCGACCTCGAGGATCGGCGCGCCGACGGTCTTCCCCATGGCGGTCTGTCAGAGGGGCCCGCTCAGGCGGCCTTGCGGGCTGCGGCGTCGTCGAAGGTCTTCGCGTCCACGATCGCGAGATCGGCCGAGACGGTTCCGGCGCGCCCATCCTCGAAGCGCATCTGCGTCTCGACATGACAGCCCGCCTCGCCCGAGTAGAGGGCATTCACCAGCGAGTCGTATTTCTCGCCGATGAAGCGCCGCCGCACCTTGCGCGTGCGCGTCAGCTCTCCGTCGTCGGCGTCGAGCTCCTTGTGCAGTATGAGAAACCGCCGGATCTGCGAGTTGCCGAGCGCTGGATCGGCGGCGAGGTCGCGGTTGACCTTCTCCACGCACTCGCGCACCAGATCCCGCACCTCCGGTTTGCCTGCGAGATCGGCGTAACCGGTGTACGACAGGTTGCGCTTTTCGGCCCAGTTTCCGACCGCCGCCATATCGATGTTGACGAAAGCGCAGACCTTCTCGCGTCGATCGCCGAAGCACACGGCTTCCTTGATGTAGGGGAAAAACTTGAGCTTGTTCTCGAGGTACTTCGGCGCGAACAGTGTTCCGTCGGCGAGCTTGCCTACGTCCTTGGCGCGGTCGATGATTTTCAGATGACCGTCGGCGTCGAAATAGCCGGCGTCGCCGGTGTGGAAGAATCCCTCCGCGTCGATCACCTCGCGCGTGGCGTCCGCTCGCCGGTAATACTCCTTCATGACCCCCGGCGAGCGCACCAGCACTTCGCCGGATCCCGCGATGCGCACTTCCACCCCCGGCATCGGCCTCCCGACGGTGTCAAGCCTGACGTCTCCGGAGGACTGCATGCACACCGTCACGCAGGTCTCGGTCATTCCGTAAAGCTGCTTGAGATTGATGCCGATGGAGCGGTAGAAGTCGAAGAGGTCCGGGCCGATCGCCTCGCCGCCCGTGTAGGCCACGCGGATGCGCGACATGCCGAGCACGTTTTTCAGCGGACCGTAGACGAAGACCTCGCCCAAGCGGTAGAGCAGGCGATCGACGAGCGGCGCGGGCTTGCCCTCGAGGATCTTCATGCCTGCGCGCTTTGCGACGCCCATGAAAGCGCGGAACATCCTGCGCTTCACCCAGCCGGCGTCCTCGATGCGGATCATCACCTGCGTCAGGATGTTCTCGTAGATTCGCGGCGGCGCGAAAAAATATGTCGGGCCGATCTCGCGCAGGTCCGTCATCACCGTATCCGGGGATTCGGGGCAGTTCAGGCAGAACCCGGCGATATGGACCTGCGCGTATGAGTAGAGAAAATCCCCGACCCAGGCCATCGGCAGGTAGCAGAGGAGATCGTCACCCTTGCCGATGCCGTCGAACTCGACCAGGACTCCTGCGGTGCGGATCATCGCGGCGTGCGTCTGCGACACGCCCTTCGGATTTCCGGTGGTGCCGGAAGTGTAGAGGATGACCGCCACGTCAGAGGGCTCGCCCTTGCCGATCTCGTCGAGGAAGAATTCGGGATTACGTCCGGCGAAATCGCGCCCGATCGCCTCGAGGCTGTCCAGACTCATGAGCTCGGCCTGGGCGTAGTGGCGCAGGCCGCGCGGATCGTCGAAGTAGATCCGGCGCAGCCGTGGCCACTGCGGCAGGATCTCGAGGAGCTTGTCGACCTGCTCCTGATCCTCGGCAACGGCATACTCGATCTCCGCGTCGCCGAGCACGAACGCCATTTCCCCGGCAACGGCGTCCTGGTAGAGCGGGACCGGAATCCCGCCGAGAGCCTGCGCGGCCATCATCGACCAGTACAGGCGAGGCCGGTTGTCCCCGATGATCGCGAGCCGGTCGCCGCGCCTGAATCCCTGCGCGGCCAGGCCGCAGGCGAGCGCGCGCACGCGCTCGACGACCTGCGTCCAGGTCCAACTTTGCCAGATGCCGAGGTCCTTTTCGCGGATGGCGGGACGGTCGGGACGGATCTCCACCTGCTTCAGCAGCAGTCGCGGAAACGTATCGGTCGAAGCTTCTTCCAAGAGCATCTCCCAGAGACGGAGTGCGGCTCGCGCGTCCCCGGCGAGAACGCGCGCACTGAATATTACAGTAGAAAATCCCACCCGAGCGGCGACGCCCTTAAAGCGACCGATATCAGGCAGTCGAACAATCCAGCAGCTGCCGCACGCGCGCGGCGTAAGTGTGGTGCCGCAGAAAATGCTCATGGCCGCGCCTGGCGATCTCCCGACGCTCCGCATCGTGCGCCAGATAATAGACAATCTTGTCGCGCAGCTCCTCTACGCTCCGCCAGCACACGAGATGCTCGTCCTCGGTGTACGCACTATCAATCTCCGCGACCCAATCGGTAAGCAGAAAACCGCCGGACGCGGGTACCTCGAAAAGCCTCAGGTTCATCGCGGTGCCCGGTGCCGTCCAGTTGTGGACGTTGAGATTGATCCGGCTGCGGTTGAAGACTTCATTGGTCCTGCTTCCGAACGCTTCCGGACGGACGCACGATTTCCTGAGCGTGGAATTGCACCAGCCCGGACCGTATACGAGAAGGTCGAAATCCTGCACGGCGTAGAGGATTGGCTCGCGACGCGGAGTACGCGTGCCGACAAAAGTGACGTCCGCAACCGGGGCCGCTTGGGGTAGGGGGTGGAAAGTCCCGGTGTCCGCGGACGAGGGCAAATGATAGATTCGTTCCACGCCCTCCGCCCGGTAACGGGCGACCGAGCCCAGGTCGTTGGTGAAATAGATCTGATAGCTGCGCGCGTTGACGAGCGAGCGCTCGTGGTCGGTGGGGTCGTCTATCCAGTAGCCGATGGTGGTGGTTCCGAGATCCCCGATGGCCCGGATCGTCTCGGGCCGGAACTGCACTCCCTTCACGCAGAAAAAGAAGTCAGGCCTTTCATCGCGGGCGAGGCGCAGCACGCTCTCGTTCAGGCAATCGAGCCAGCGACGGCGCCATGACTCCTTGCGCAACGGCTTCGGCACCGCCCGCAGCCACGGGGGGCCGCTGTCATAGTCGAAGAAGCTTACCCGATGACCGGCTTTGGCCATGGCGCGGCCCATATCGCGACCTACCCGCGCGGTCCCTTCGGCAAGCGGGGCGGCCACGATGAATCGGTGCGCAGAATTCATTCTGTCGTCGGACCGATCCCCGGGGATTCTGGTGTCAGCGGTTGTCACCGACGAGGATCGCGCCACCACCCGACGAGTCAATCCGGACCAGACGGTGCCTGCGAAGTCCGGCTGATTCCGCAAGCCGGCCGATCTTCTCCGGCGAATAGTAGAACACGTCACCGCGCCCGGTGAGCCGATAGCGCAAGCGCCGCGCAGTGCCGCGAATCAATGAAAATTTCGGGAACGAGGCGATCAGCGTCCCACGCGTCAGCTTCGACATCTTTGCAAGAAATGGTCCGGGATGCTCGAGGTAGTCGAAAACGCCCAAGGCAATAGCGACATCGAACTGCTCATTTCCAAAGTGATGCGCGAGGAATTCATCGCGCACGAACTCGATGCGATCGGCAACCCCGAATTTCCGTGCCGAGGCTCGCGCGATCGCAAGCATTGGTTCGCTGAAGTCGAGCCCGAGCACGCGCCCGGCACCACGTTTCGCGAGCTCGACTGAATAGACCCCGGACCCGCAGCCGATGTCCAGGATGGACTTGTCGCGCACATCGCCGCTTTCAGTCATCGTCGTTTCGTAGCGATCGAAAATTGCCCTGCGGAAGATCCGATTGAACGAGCGCGAAACGAACGACTCACCGTAGATGCCGGAGAAGCTCTCGGCGTCCCATTCGAAGCGCTGTTTGATCTCCTCCAGCTTGCTCACGACGGCGTCCGTCCGGTGGAGCGCGCGTTCGCCACCGCCAGGTCACGTAGCGGCACAAAATCGAGCTGCTCACTTAGGGCTCTCAGCGATTGCTCGATCCGCCACGTCGCGAAATTGTGAAGGGCTACGTACTTGCCGACTATGCGGTTGCGAGCGAATCCACCCTTTGCGTACAGCCAGCGTCGCGTGAATTCGTAGGGATGGAAGTAGAACACGAGTGGTTCGTCGCGCTCGTCCGCTCGACTCGCGGCCTGTTTCACGAACCACGTCGGCAGCAGACGGAAATGACTGCCGCCCGCGATGGGAATTCGCCACGGGCCGACTCGCGCAGTCGCGAGGGGCAGCTCGACTAGCACACCCGAACGCGTCTGGATTTCGAACGGTAAGTGGGGAGCGCCGGTGACTCCATACCGTAGCTGCGGCACCGGGAACACGCTCGAGTCGTAGGTGAATCCGGCCTCGATCAGCGCCTCGAAACACGGGCTGTCAAGCCCTTGTACTGAGAATTCCGGCGCACGAAAGCCCTTCACCTCGCCGCCGGCGAGATCCTCCAGAAGGCGTTTGCTGCCACGCAGGTCGTCAAGGAGCTCGCTACGCGTCATGCGGTACAGGAGCTTGTGATTCAGCGAATGACTTGCGATCTCATGGCCGTGCGCCGCGATGGAGCGCACGAGCCGTGGCCGGCTTTTCGCGAGCATGCCGAGCACGAAAAACGTCGCCTTTACGTCGAGCTGCTCGCAAAGGTCGAGAATCCGAGGGACACATTCATCGATATCCGATGATGGCTCCCCGATCGTTCCGTCGAGACGCAGGGCGACAAGCTGCTGCCAATCCTCGACATCGAAGCTGAGGCCGTGGCGAGTCACGATCGCGGCGCCACCGTGGACATTTATCGGGTCACACGCTCAAGCGACATCATCTATCTGGATGCCGAAATACGGCGGAAACTGCCATAGATAGTACGACGGAAGTCTACACTATGCGGTGTCTTCATCTGTCCGGGGCAAGCGACACGCGCTGAGAATATTACGGTAAAAGAATCCCGCCGGACCGCCGGATCAGGCAAATCAAGGCCGGTCGCCTTCGCGGTCAAAGGGTTTCCTGCAGGCACGCGCGTGGTACGCGCTCACCGGGTCGCCCACTCGAGCCGCGATCGCATCGAAGCGTGCGGCGGCGCCCGCCGGGTCGCCGCCCCGCCGCAGCCTGTAGGCCGCCGCGAACTCCCCCAGCCAGGTGAGATCCGGATAGCGTCCTTCCGGAATGAGCTCGTACAGCCCCACGACCTGAGTTCGCCCGCGTACCCGCACTCGATCGATTTCACGGGCGTTCCGAAATTCGTCCTTGACCTGTTCATATGTGTATTCGCTCACGAGAATGCTCGTGCCGTAGTCCTTGTTGAGCGACTCGATGCGCGAAGCCAGATTCACTGCATCGCCGATCACCGTGTAGTTGAAGCGGGTCTCCGAGCCCATGTTGCCGACGATCATCGGGCCGGTGTTGATCCCGACGCCGATGCCAACCTCCGGCAGCCCGTCCCGCCGCCACCTCGCCTTCAGACCCTCGAGCGACTTGATCATGTCGAGGGCCGCGCGGCAGGCAAGGCGCGGGTGCTGGGCATCGTGAATCGGGGCGCCGAAGATGGCCATGATCGCGTCGCCGATGTATTTGTCGAGCGAGCCCTTGTGTTTGAAGATCTGGTTGGTCATCTCCGTAAAGTAGACGTTGAGCAGCTTCACCAGATCCTCCGCAGGGAGCGCCTCGGACATCGACGTGAAGCCGCGTATGTCCGCGAACAGCACGCTGAGGTCGCGCTTCTCGCCGCCCAGACGGAGTTTGCTCACGTCGGCGGCAATCTCCTCGACCACCGCAGGCGGAACGTAGAACTGAAAGGCAGCCTTGATCTGGCGCTTTTCCGACTCCGTGTAGAAGTAGCGCACGAGGGTGGTGGAAGCGAACACCAAGGCGGCCACGATGGTCGGATAGACCACGTTGAGCCAGAGCCCCTCGAATTGAAAGAGGTACTCCGCGACCAGCAGGTAGGCGGCGACTGCAGCCAGCGCAAGCGCCGCACCGCCAGGGACTCCGAGCCGGGGCAACAGCCACGTCAGGACAAATCCGAGGAGGACCATCGCCATCAAGTCGACGAGCGACATCCATTCGGGCCGCTGCAGCACCGCGCCTTCCAGCAGATTCTCGATGACGCTCGCACGCAGCTCGACGCCGGGAAAGGCGGTGCTGAAGGGGGTGACGCGGATGTCGCCGATCCCCTGTGCGTTGGTGCCAATCAGAACCACATGATCGCGCAACAGTGCCGTGTCCGCCGTGCCGTCGAGGATATCGGCGATAGAGACGGTGCTGAAGGTCCCCGCGCTGCCGCGATAGCGGACGAGCAGCCTGCCATCCTCATCGGTCGGAAGATAGCGCTCACCGATCTGGATTCCGGTGACTCCATAGGAGGCCGTGTGCAGGACCAGTCCCGCCCGACCGAGAAAAGCCCGCGCCGCCTGCACGTCAGCGGATGGAAAGTAACGGCCGTCGTAGCGGTAGACGAGCGGGACCCTCCGCACCGTGCCGTCGGTGTCGGGCAGGACGTTGATGTGCCCCGTGTACGCGGCGCTCCGCTGCAACATCGGGATGTTGGCGAGAATGCCCTGCGGTTCGGTCATGGGGAATCGCGCGCTCGAAGCGCCGCCGTCTTCCCGCGCGGTCTCGATCGCCTGCGCGGCCATCAAGCGCTTCGCACCTTGGAGACGCTCGCTTCCTAGATGGCGGGCCTCCTCACGGTTGAGGAGAAAGACGGTCATCAGAACGACATTTCGCGCGCCGGAGATCGAACGAGCAAGCTCGCCGTCCGCTTCGGGCGACTCGGGCTCCGGGAAGAAGACATCGAAGGCGATGACTCGCGCACCCGCTCGGTCGATGCGGTCGACGAGCTTTGCCAGGGTCGCCCGGCTCCATGGCCACCGGCCCAGCTTGGCGAGGCTCTGCTCGTCGACGGCGGCGATCGTGACTACTCGCGGAGGAGAGGAGCGCAATGCGCGCACGCGCATGTCGTAGGTCTTCGATTCCAGGACATCCAGCAGCGGCGCGTTGAAGAAATAGAGGGCAGCCGCGGACAGGGAAAGGCCGATGCCTGCGATCTTGGCCAGGCGGTCCGGCGTCCGGAGCTTCGCTTTTTCGGGCATGGGTGGGCGCAAGCTGGCGTGCGCGAGCGCTTTGTCGTGAAATCTGCTGGATTTTAGAGGCAAAAGGCCTCCCCCGGACGTGAAGGAACGGCGCTAGAATGCTTCTCTCGGGAATCTGGGAGGAGGCCCGTGCGTCGAGCAATTGCCCCGAAGTCCTGCGATTCCGGAGCCAGGCGCTCTGGAATCGTCTTTGCCCTGTGCGCCGGGCTCGCCTTGAGCCGGGCGTTTGCGCAACAGCCGGAACTCCAGTTTCTCCGCTCTTGGCAGCCGGCCGGGGACACGCCGCTGTCCGAGGTGATCGGAATGACACTCGCCGCCGACGGCACCGTGCTTTTTGTCGAGCGCGATCGAGGCGCCTTGTGGCGTTTGGCGGGTGAAGCGGCCAAGTCGACCGACCTCGCCGGAAGCGGCCGCCCGTTCACCTCGAAGAAGGTCGGCGGACTCGCCGTGCTGAGCGAAGGTCGCATCGCGGTTGCAAACACGAGCAACGACACGATCGCCATCATCGACGATCAGGGCCGTGCGGTACGCGTGTTCGCGGGCGGCGGACACGGCTACGGTGAACTCAAGGATCCCGAAGGCCTCGCCTTTTCCTCCCGGAAGCGGCTTTATGTCGCCGATCGAAGCAACAACCGCGTCGCCGTGTTCTCCGAGGACGGCGTATTCCTGCAGGCGATCGGCGGCCGCGATCAAGAGACTGCGCCTGTCCGGCCCCTGCAGCTTGCCGTGGACGGCGCCGAGCGCGTATACGTCCTCGAGGACTCCGGCCCTGGACGGTTGTCCGTCTACAGCCATTCCGGGACATTGCTGAAGCGCTTGAGCGCCGAGTCGTTTGCCGGAAACCGCAGCGCGCGCTGGCGCGCGCTCGCTGCCGACCCGACCGGGAGGGTTTTTGTCGCCGACGGCGCGAACGGGAACATCGTCGAGCTGGATTGGGAGCATGCGAAGGTCAATCGCCGCTTCGGCAGCCCAGGAAGTGGGCGCGGTCAGTTCTCCGAGGTCGCCGCCATTGCCATCGCCGGGCGCGACCTTGCGATCGCCGACATCGGCAACAAGAAGATCGAGTTTTTTCGCATTCCCGAAGCAAAGCTTGCGATTCCGGAAACCGAGCGGCTGGCGAGCGTGCGGCGCGCAAGCACGCTTGGCCTGGAATGCGAACATGCGTACGTGCTGGAAGGTGGAGACATCCTTTGCCTGAAAAGGGGCAAGGTCACGCGGCTCGATCCCACCGGCAAGTTCAAGCTTGAATTCTCCGGAAAATTCGACAGGCCGCGCCGCGCAGCGGCTGACGCGCGCGACATTGCGATCGCCGACGGCGACAGCGTGAAGATCTTCAGCCGCGACGGCAAATTGCGCTTCACGGTTGGGCGCGGGGGATCGCGGGACGGCGAATTCGACGAAATCGGCGGCCTGCATCTCGCCGATTATCTGTATGTCGCTGATACCGACAACCACCGTGTGCAGATTTTCACGCGCGACGGGATTTTCGTGAACAAGCTCGCCGACGTCCCAAATCAGCCACAGCGGCTGGCGAAACCCGTGGCCGTCGTGACGGACCCCTCGGGCAACATCTATGTCGCCGACGCCGAAACCAAGAGAGTGCAAGTGTACTCGGCGAAGCTCGAGTGGAGCTCCAGCGTGGCCGGCGACCCGATTTCCTACCAGACGATCCACGGACTGAGCATCGACGCGGAGGAGCGGCTCTACGTTTCCGCGGCGACGGAGCAGGGCAAGCAGCTCGTCGACGTTTTCCACGGAGGAGTCCGGGAGTTCTCCTTTGCAGCCTACCGCAGCCCGCAGATCGAACCGACCGGAGCGGTGACCTTCTCGATTCCTCCGGCAAGCTACACCTTCGCGCTGCACGATGCCGAACGCAAGGAGCTCGCTATCTACCATTTCCTCCTGCCGCTGCCGCGCGTGGGCGGGGTCGCCGTGCTCGGCGAGCCCGACAAGGTTCGAGTGACCTGGCTGAAATCCACCGCGCGCTACGTGTCGGCTTACCGCGTCTATGCGGCGCCCCGGAAAGAAGGGCCTTACGAGCGCCTACTCGAAACCAAGGTCGCGGACGTTTCGCTCGGAGCGGATGCCGGAGGCCGTTTTCTCTTCTATCGCGTGGATGCCCAGAGCAACTTTGGGGTCGACGGCGAGCCGTCGGCACCCGTCGAGGACGTGTTCCGCAGCGGCTATCGCGAATTCGAGGCCGGGCGCTACGAACCCGCGGCCGCTGCCTTCACTCGCGCGACGCAGGCGGCGCCGGACCACGCCGCAGCGGTCGAGTATCTTGGACGAAGCCTCCTCGCCATGCGCCGTTACGATGCGGCCGTGGGCCATTTTCAGGACCTTGCGCGGCGCCCGGGATGGGGGACCGCCGGACGCTTGCTCGAGGCCAGAGCGATTGCCGCCTCGGGCGATATTCTCGGCGCGCGCTCGGCGACCGAGCGCGCCATAGCCGCAAATCAGGCGACCGCCGAAACATACGCGCTATGCGGAGAGCTGGGACTGCAATTGGGCGACGCGGCGGGCGCCGTGACTTGCCTCGAAACGGCGTTATCGCGCGACCCGAAAAACGCCACGGCGCGCGCAGCCCTTGGCGAAGCGTTCGTTCGCCTCGGCGCGGTGGACAAGGGCATTGCCGAACTCGACGCGGCTTGCGCCGCGAACCCCTCGGAGATCGCGAACTGGCGGCGCGCTGGTCGCGTCCTGCAATCGCTCGGCCGCGAGCGCGATGCGCTCGCGCGCTACAAGAGGGCGCTCGCCATTGCACCGCGGGACACGGAGGCGCTGATCGCCGCCGCGAATACGCATCTCGCCCTCGGCGAGTTTGACCAGGCGCGAACCATCGCTTTGTCGATGGCGGGCAGCCCCGCCGAGGAAAGCATGGGGCAGTGGGTGCTTGGACGAATCGCCATCACCCAAGGCAGGCATGAAGAAGCGGTGATTTCGCTTGCGCGTGCAACGCGGCTGAATGCCAAGTACGGGGCGGCCTGGGCGGCGCTCGCGGACGCCTATCTGAGCCTCAAGGACGAGCGCAAGGCGCGCGAAGCCCTGGCGAAAGCCGCCGCACTGCCCGACGCCGACGCCGGGGTTTTCAAGCGCCTAGCCGAACTGGAAGCCCGGGAAGGCCGCCATGCGCAAGCCCTTGCCGCCCTCGAGCGCGCCGTCGCACTCGCGCCCGTCGACGTTGATCTGCGCCTCGCGCAAACGCGGACGCTAGCGGCGCTGGGCCGCTGGCAGGATTCCGGCAAGGCGGCGCGCGAGGCACAGAAGCTCGCGCCGAAGAACATCGAGCCCTTGCTGCTCGCTTCCACCGCGGCATACCGGCAAGGCAAGAACGGCGAGGCGATCCAGACGCTCAAGCGCGCTCTGGAGCTGCAGCCGGACTCCTACGAGGCGAACTTCCGGCTTGGCGTCAGCTTGGTGGACAGCAACAGCTATGACGAGGCACTCACGTACCTCGAGAAGGCAGCGCGCATCGACGATCGTGCCGACGCGCCGCATGTGGCCATTGCAGGGACCCATCTCGAGCGGCGCGGGTTCGACGCGGCGATCGCGGAGTTGACTATTGCGGCCAAGCTCAATCCAAGCGATGCGAACCAGCGTCTGCTCGCCGCGGCCTACGACCAGAAACAGAAGGCGCTCGCCGGAACGGTCGCGCGCCCGCGGCTCGAGGATCTGCGAATGGAGCGGATGTTCGTGGCGGCGCACAAGCAATACGCAACCGAGAGAATAGGCTTGGTGAAAGTGCGAAACGACACCGCTGAGGACTACAAGAACCTGCGCGTATCGTTCTTCATCAAGGAGTACATGGATTTTCCCGTGAGCCGGGAGATCGGCGAGCTCAAGGCGAAAAGCGTCGTTGAAGTCCCCCTGCATGCGACTTTCAACAACAAGGTCCTCTCGATCGACGAAGACACACGCGTGCTCGCGGTCGTGTCGCTTGCGACCGCCGACAGCCGCGACGGCACACAGGAAATCACCCAGGCGGTTACCTTGTACGGCAAGAACGCCATTCTTTGGGCGAACGGCGACATGGTAGGTTCTTTCGTCACGCCGAGGGACGACACGCTCAGAAACTTCGTGCGCGAGGCCGTCAACCGCTACGCGCCTCCATCGCAAGCGGCTCTCAACCGGCCGCTGGCGCTCGCCGCGACGGTGTACAACGTCTTGAGCGCGCAAGGCTTGAGGTATCAAGCCGATCCCAACTCGCCTTTTTCGCGGGTGAGCGCCGATCAGATCGACTACGTCCAGTTTCCGCGCGAGACGCTGCGGCTGAAGAGCGGTGATTGCGACGATCTTTCAGTGCTGCTTGCCGCCGCGTACGAAAACCTGGGGATCGAGACGGCGCTGGTCGACGTGCCAGGGCACCTCTTTCTAATGTTCCGCACGGGGCTCAAGGAAGCCGACCGCGGACTGATCAGCCTGCAGGACGACCTGCTGGTCGTGCGCGACGGAGAAATCTGGATACCGGTGGAAGCCACTCTGATCGCGACATCCTTCTCGGAGGCTTGGGCCGAGGGCGGGCGCAGGTACTACGAGGCGGAAGCCAGGAAGCAGCTCAAGGTGCTACCGCTGCGCCACACCTGGGAGAGATATCCGCCGGTGACGCTGGCGCCCCCCACCTTCGCCGTCGAGGTGGCATCCGGAGAGCGGGCGAGTCGCCTCGTCGACCGCGAGCAGCGTGTGCTCATCGCGCGACGCCTTGAGCGCGAGGTCCAGCCTTACCGTCAGCTGCTCGCGTCGAATCCCAGGGACGAGGAGGCGCGGCTGCAGATCGGAAATATCTACGGACGCAACGGAGCGACCGACGTAGCCTTGAAGGAGTATGAGGCGATTCTCGCCGGCAATCCGCGGCACGCGGCGGCGCTCAACAATCGCGGTAATCTGTACTACGACCGTGGCGACTACGAGCGCGCCCTAGAGTCCTACCGCTTCGCGGAGGAGCTCGATCCCGGCGACGGGGGCATTCGCGTCAACGTCGCGCTCGCTTATTACCGGCTCGGCAAGCTTCCTGAGGCGCGGGCGAAGTATCGCGAGGCAACCCAGCTGCAGAAGGACACCGGGAAGCAATACCGCTCCCTGGCCAAGCTCCTGGGCAACTAGCCGCTACGATGAGGAGACGATCATGCAAACAAAGCCTTTGATCTGCGCCGTGACCGCGATGGTGTTTCTGCTCGCCGCGACCGCCGTGACGGCGGCCGATCCGGCTCCCTCCCGAGGGGGTTCCCAACTGAAGAGCATTCTCGGCGAGCTGTGGGCGAGGCTGCGCTCAGTCGCCCCGCGCCAGTCGACGCAAGTCGTCGCGAGCCAGACAGTGACCGCCGGGATACGCGGCGCCGAAGCCACCGAGTCGGCGCTCAAACCCTACTGGAAGGGAGATCGCGAACAGGATCCCGCGTATCGAGCCGAGCGGCAGGAGCTGCGGTCGGCGCAGGATCTCGCCGACGCCGGCAGGTTCGCCGAAGCGGCGAAAGCGTTCGATGCCTTCGTTGACGCGCATCCTCGCAGCCCACTCGCCTCCGAAGCGCGCTTTGGAGGAGCGCTCGCCCAGGCAGCCTTGGGCGACAATGCCCGCGCCATCTCGGGTTTCGAGACCTTCCTCAAGCAGAACCCGCAGCATCCGCTGGCGCGCGACGCCCAGCGGGTGCTCGCGGCCTTGCGCTAAAGCGATCAAACGCGCCTCTCAAGGGGCGATTCCGCCCGTCACATGCTGCGGCGGTATTGCCCTCCCACCTCGAACAGCGCGTGGGTGATCTGGCCGAGGGAGCAGCAGCGAACGGCTTCCATCAGGACTGCGAAAACGTTCCCGTCCTCCACGACTGTCCGCTGGAGGCGCTCGAGCATCGACCCCGATTCCTTCATGTGACGCTCCTGGAAATCTGCCAGGCGCCGCAGCTGCGAGCGCTTTTCTTCCTCGGTCGAGCGTATGAGCTCGAGCTTCTTCGGAGCTGAATCTCCGTGGGGATTGCGGAAGATGTTCACGCCGATGATGGGGTACGAGCCGTCGTGCTTGCGCTGCTCGTAGACCATCGATTCTTCCTGTATCTTGCCGCGCTGGTAGCCGGTCTCCATCGCCCCGAGCACGCCGCCGCGTTCGGAGATCGCATCGAACTCCTTGAGCACCGCCTCCTCGACCAGATCGGTCAGCTCCTCGATGATGAAGCTCCCCTGGTTGGAATTTTCGTTCTTCGCGAGCCCCCATTCCCTGTTGATGATGAGCTGGATCGCCATGGCACGGCGCACCGATTCCTCGGTGGGCGTGGTGATCGCCTCGTCGTAGGCGTTGGTGTGCAGCGAGTTGGTGTTGTCGTTGGTGGAGATGAGCGCCTGAAGCGTGGTGCGGATGTCGTTGAAGGCGATCTCCTGCGCGTGCAGCGATCGGCCGGATGTCTGCGAATGGAATTTTAGCCGCTGGCTGCGCTCGCTGGCTCCGTACTTCTCGCGCATCGCGACCGCCCAGATGCGCCGCGCCACGCGCCCGAGGACCGCGTATTCCGGATCCATTCCGTAGCTGAAGAAGAACGATAGGCTCGGCGCGAAATCGTCGATCTCCATGCCGCGCGCGAGATAGGCCTCGACGAAGGTGAGACCGTTGGCAAGCGTGAACGCCAGCTGGCTGATCGGGTTCGCTCCCGCTTCGGCGATGTGATAGCCCGAAATCGAAGCCGAGTAGAAGTTGCGGACGTCGTGCTCGATGAAGTATTCCTGGATGTCCCCCATCACCTTGAGGCTGAATTCGGTCGAGAAGATGCAGGTATTCTGGCCCTGGTCTTCCTTGAGGATGTCCGCCTGTACCGTGCCGCGCACGCTCGAGAGCGTGCTTGCCCTGATTCTCGCGTACTCCTCCACGGTCGGCGTCCGGTTCTTGTCCTTACTGAACTTGTCCACCTGCTGATCGATCGCGGTGTTCATGAACATCGCCAGGATGGTCGGTGCCGGCCCGTTGATGGTCATGCTGACGCTCGTGGCTGGGTCGCAAAGGTCGAATCCCGAGTACAGCACCTTCATGTCATCGAGCGTGGCGATCGAAACGCCCGAGTTGCCCACCTTTCCATAGATATCCGGGCGCCGATCCGGATCGAAGCCGTAGAGCGTCACGGAATCGAAGGCGGTGGACAGGCGCTTCGCCGGCGTGTCCTTGGAGAGCAGGTGGAACCGCCGATTGGTTCGCGACGGATCGCCTTCGCCGGCGAACATCCTCGTCGGGTCCTCGTTTTCGCGCCTGAAAGCAAACACGCCGGCGGTAAACGGGAAGGCGCCGGGAACGTTTTCGCGCATCCGCCAGCGCAAGGTTTCTCCGTGGTCCTCGAATCTTGGCAGGGCGACTTTCGGCAGGCGGGTGCCGGAAAGCGAAGTATGCGTGAGCTTTGTGCGGGATTCCCGGTCGCGGACACGGACCACAAAATCCTCGCCCGAGTATGCCTTGACCGTTTCCGGCCAGGTGTCGAGGAGATCTTTGGAGCGGGCCTCGAGCCTTGAGTCCCGGTCGGCGATGAGCGCGTCGAGCTTCGCGACGAGATCCTCGCTTCCGTCAGCTGGCTGTAGAGCAGCGAGCATTCCTTTCGCGGCAGTCAGCTGCTGGCGCTCGCGCGCGAGACGCGACTGCTCGGCGACAGTGGCGTGGTAACCGCGGACCTTCTCGGCTATCTCGGCAAGGTAGCGCGCGCGGGGGGGTGGGATGATCGCGTTCTTTCCCGAGGAGGCGCGCACGGAAACCCCGGGCAGCTTGCCGGCTCCCGCCTTCAGGCCGCACTCCACGAGTTTCGGCAGCATTCCCTGATAGAGCGCGGTCACGCCGTCGTCGTTGAAGCGGGAGGCGATAGTGCCGTACACCGGCATGCGCTCGGATGGGTCACCGAAAAGCTTGTGGTTGCGCTGATATTGTTTTCTCACGTCGCGCAGCGCATCCTCCGCTCCGCGGCGGTCGAATTTGTTGATCGCCACGAAATCGGCAAAGTCCAGCATGTCGATCTTCTCGAGCTGGCTCGCCGCTCCGTACTCCGGGGTCATCACGTAGAGGGATGCGTCGACGAGGGGCACGATCGCGGCGTTGCCCTGCCCGATCCCCGAGGTCTCGGCCACGATCAGATCGAACCCGGCCACACGACAGGCGGCAATCGCATCGGCGAGCGCCGCGGAGATCTCGCTGCCGGTATCGCGCGTTGCCATCGAGCGCATGAACACGCGCGTACCGAGCGCGTTCATGCGGATGCGGTCGCCGAGCAGCGCGCCACCGCTCTTGCGCCGCGACGGATCGACGGCAAGGACCGCGATCTTCAGACGATCGTCCTGGTCCAGGCGGATGCGGCGGATGAGCTCGTCCGTGAGCGATGATTTCCCCGAGCCGCCGGTGCCCGTAACGCCGAGAACGGGGACGGCGAGCGCGACGGCTTCCCTCAAGATCTGGTCGCGGAGCAATCCGGCGGTGCCCGCCTCCAGTCCCGTGATCAGGCGCGCGAGCGCCCGCCGGTCTCCCTCCTTGACCGTTTCCAGGTCGCGCGGCGCGTACTGCGAAAGATCGTGGTCGCAGCGCGCGAGCATGTCGTCGATCATTCCCTGCAGGCCCATCCTCTGGCCGTCCTCGGGGGAGTACACCCGCGCCACGCCGTAGCGCTCGAGCTCCCGGATCTCTTCGGGAACAATGACTCCTCCTCCGCCGCCGAACACGCGGATATTCTCGCCGCCTCGCTCGCGCAGCAGGTCGATCATGTACCTGAAGTACTCGATATGGCCGCCCTGATAGGAAGACACCGCGATCGCCTGCACATCCTCGTGCAGCGCCGCAATCACGACTTCCTCGACCGAGCGGTTGTGCCCGAGGTGGATCACTTCCGCGCCGCTCGCCTGCAGGATGCGGCGCATGATGTTGATCGAGGCGTCGTGACCGTCGAAGAGCGACGCCGCCGTGACGATGCGGATCCTGTTCTTCGCCTTGTATTCGCTATGCCTGGAAGTGCTCAGATCGGTCATGGAACTCTCTGCGCCCGGAGCGGGTTGCGCACCACTTTGTTGAGGCTACTTAACGTTAACGTTAACGTCAATACCGCGTGCAGCTGCGACCGCCCTTCCCGACTTCATACACGCACTGGGCGGGCCGGACTCGCCGGCGCGCTGGCCTCGGCGCCCTGTCTGAGCCGCGCTACCGCTTCGACGATAGCTGCGTTGACGTCGATCGCGTTGGTCGCGTGGGCGATGGTGTTGCAGCTGACCACCCTCGATGCGCCCGCCACAAGGAGCACAGCATCCGCTTCGTCGGCGAAGAGCGCGTGCACTCCGATGCACACCGGCGGGCGCATCCCGGCGCGGCCGAGCCGGGCTACTGCTTCCGCCATGGTGCCGCCGGTGGAGATGATGTCGTCGATCAACACGGGAGTCCGGCCGCGATGGTGCTCGATGGCGGGCACGGACACTTCCACTTCGCGGTCCCCGTGGCGGATCTTGTCCAGCACGATGTGAGGGCAGCCAGCGCGGCGCGCGACCTCGGCTACCCACTGCTCGCTCTCGGCGTCCGGGCCCACGAGCAGCGCCGCTTCGACATGCCCCCGGATCCATGCCGAGATCTCGGGCGCGGCATGCGCGACCGCCGTCCGCAGCGAGTAGATCTCCTCGAGCGAACGATAGCGGTGCAGATGAGGATCGACGGTCACCAGCCAGTCGGCGCACCCGGAGAGAAGCTTCGCAAAGGTCGCGGAGCTGACTGCCTCGCCGTCCTGGAAGCGCTTGTCCTGGCGCAGATAGCCGAGGTAGGGCGCGACGATGCCGACGCTCGCCGCCCCCAGGTCTCTGGCCGCGCCCGCGGCAAAAGCGAGGGGCAGCAGCTTCTCATCAGGGCGGTGAAGACCGCAGACGAGGATCGCATCCCGCCCGGCCACGGGCGCGTCCAGCCGCACGTAGGTCTCCCCGTCGGGGAAGCGCCGCAGGACGAGGGCGCCTTCCACGGCGCCTGGTCGCGCGGCGAGAAGCCGCGCGAGCGCTTCGTGCCCCGGAAACGCGAATACGACCTCGCTCACCGCGGCTCTCCGATCATGACGATGTCCGGCTGGCTGTTGACGTAGTCGAGCGCGTAATGAAGCTCGCCGTGGGCCTCGGCGTGCAGAACGAACAGCGGCTGGCCTTCTTCTACCCGGGTTCCGATGGGCGCGAGAAACTCCACACCGGCAGCGCTCGCCTTGGGCGCGCCGGCGAGCTTCGCTGCTCGCGCAAGCCGGCGGTTGTCGATCGCGATCACGCGGCCGGGGCGCGTTGCACAGATCCAGTCGGTGTGGGCTGCCGTGCGGGGCTTGCGCATCCCGCCCTGGGCCTCGCATATCGCCTCGAATTTGCGCCACGCGCGTCCGTCCTCCAGGATCGCCGTCGCTTCCTTCTTCCCCTCCCCAGCGGACACGCGCGCGGACAGCTCCAGCACGTGCCCGGCGAGCAGCAGCGCGCGTTCGCGCAGGTCCGGCGGCGCTCCGGCCTCGCCGCGCAATACCGCAAGCACGTCGCGGGCCTCGAGCGCCGGGCCGATGCCGCGTCCGACCGGCTGGCTGCCGTCGGTGACTACCACGCGCACCGACAAGCCCAGGACGCGCCCCGTGGCCTCGAATCGCCCGCACAGGAATTCCGCCGCCGCGCCCGATCGGACCTTCGCGGTCGGGCCCACCGGCATATCTACGACCACGTGCGTCGAGCCTGCCGCTGATTTCTTCGACAGAACCGAGGCAACCAGCTGACCTTCGCTGTCGAGCTCGAGCGGCCGCTCCACCCGCACCAGCGCGTCGTCGGCCGGGCTCAAGCCGGCCCCGCCACCCCAGACAATGCAGCCGCCTTCGCGCTCGACGACGCGCCGCATCGCCCGGGCGTCGAGGTTCACGGGAGCGAGCGTCTCCATCGTGTCGGCAGTGCCCGCCGGCGAAGTGATGGCGCGCGAGGACGTCTTCGGAATGGTGAGGCCGAAGGCGGCGACGATCGGCACCACGATGGGCGTGGTGCGGTTTCCGGGCAGGCCGCCGACGCAGTGCTTGTCCAGGATCTGGGCCTGGTCCCAGATCAGACGCTCGCCCACCGCCACCATGGCGCGCGTGAGCGCCACGGTTTCGCCCAGATCAAGGTGATTGCCGGCGCAGGCGGTGATGAACGCCGAGAGATGGAGGTCGGAGTAGCGGCCGGCGGTGATGTCGCGCACGATCTCGAGCATCGAAGCGTCGTCGAGCGGCTTGCCATACACCTTCCCGCGCAAATGACTCAGGGACTCGACCGGCGCCGCGTGCGACAGCAGCATCTCGTCGCCCTCGTGAGCGCCCAACGCGCGCCAGGCGGACTCCGAAAGACCTCCTTCGCCCCGCGCAAACAGCTCGCTGTGCACTACGTTCACGGTGGCGATGATCGTTCTTTCGCCCAAGCGGACCTGCACCCGCGATTGCACGCTGAATCCCTCCGAGCGACAGATGTGGCAGTCGCTGCGCATGAACACCACGTGGTGCTGGTAGGTGTCGATCCCCAGGCGGCGGAGCCTGAGCGAATTTCTGTCGGGCACGGCAGATCCCCTCGTGATGTCGGGTCGTCTATTTCAGCACGACTGTTTCGAGATAGTCCGGCACACGCGCGCGCCAGCGAAGCTGCTCCTCGATGCGGCGGCGCAGTGCGTCTGCCGCCGCCGGCTCGCCGTGCGTGATGAAGGTCTCGCGCGGCGGATGCTCGAAATGGCGCAGCCAGTCCAGGATCTCGGCGCAATCGGCGTGTGCCGATAGATTGTTGATGGCGGCGACCTCGGCCCGTATCGGGACGTACTCCCCGTGGATTTTCACCGACTCGGCCCCGGAAAGGATCGTGGCGCCGCGGGTTCCCCCCGCCTGGAAGCCGGAGAAGAGGATCGTGTTGCGCGGGTCTGGCGCAAAAGCCTTGAGGTGATGCACCACGCGCCCGCCGGTTGCCATTCCGCTCGCCGCGATGACGAGCATCGGGCCCTTCTTCTCGTTCAGGCGTTTCGATTCCTCCGGGTTGTTGACGATGGTCGCGGCGGTGCACATGGCGCGGCATTGCTCGGGACTCAATCGATGCTCGGCGCGATGCTTGTGATAGATCTCAGTCACGTCTGCCGCCATGGGGCTGTTGAGGTATACCGGCACATCGGCGGGAATCGCGCCCTCCGATTTCAGCTGATGGATGTGATAGAGCAGGGACTGGGCACGCCCCACCGCAAAGGACGGAATGAGCACAACGCCGCCGCGCTCCGCGGTCTTCCTGACGATGCGCCCGAGCTTCATGCGCGGGTCCTCGGGGTCATGGCGACGGTTTCCGTAGGTCGATTCCAGTATGAGGTAGTCCGCGTCGCGGACCGGAGACGGCGCGACCATGATCGGATCGTTCGGCCGTCCGAGATCTCCCGAAAAGACCAGGGAGCGCTTGCCGTCGCTCAAATGGACTATCGAAGCGCCGAGAATATGGCCCGCAGGAATCAGCTTCAGGCGCACTCCGCCGAGCTCGATTCCCTCGTCGAATCCGATGGGGGCAAAGCTCCCGAGCGCGCGTCTTGCGTCCGCCTCGGTGTAGAGCGGCAGCGCGGGCTTGTGCTTCGAGAATCCGCGGCGATTCGCGTATTCCGCCTCTTCCTCCTGCAGCCTCCCCGCATCGGGCAGGAGAATCCTGCACAGATCGTAGGTCGCCTCGCTGCAATGGACCTTGCCGGCGAAGCCGTTCTTTACCAGGAGCGGAAGGTATCCGCTGTGGTCGATGTGGGCATGGGAGAGGACGACGGCCGACAGGCTTGCGGGTTTGAACGGAAGCGGCGCCCAGTTCCGCAACCGCAGCTGCTTGAATCCCTGGAACAGACCGCAGTCGACGAGGATCTTCTGATCGCCTGCCGAGAGCAAGTACTTGGATCCGGTGACGGTTCCGGTTGCCCCGAGAAACTGGAGGCTCCAGGTTGCCCGCTTCGAAGGTGCGTTTATGGAAGGTCCCTTGGGCGAAGATACATCAGAGCCTTGTGCGCCGCAGCCGCAGCGCGTTCATCACGACCGAGACCGAGCTCGCGCTCATCGCCGCCGCTGCGATCATCGGATTGAGCAGGAGCCCCGTCCAGGGAAACAGGACCCCCGCCGCGATCGGCACACCCAGACTGTTGTAGACGAACGCGAGGAAGAGGTTCTCGCGGATATTGCGCATCGTGGCGCGGCTAAGCTTTCGCGCGCGCACGATGCCGGAGAGGTCGCCCCTAACGAGCGTGATTCCCGCGCTCTGAATCGCCACGTCGGCACCTGTTCCCATGGCGATGCCGACATCGGCCTCGGCCAGTGCCGGCGCGTCGTTCACGCCGTCTCCGGCCATCGCCACCGCACGACCTTCGGCGCGCAGCGCCTTCACCACGGCGCCTTTTTCCTGGGGCAGGACTTCGGCGCGTACCTCGCGGATTCCCAGCCGCTCGGCTACCGCCCTTGCCGTTACTTCGTTGTCGCCGGTGAGCATGACCACGCGGATGCCGTCGCCTTCGAGTGCGCGCAGCGCCCCCTGTGCGCTCGCCTTGACGGGATCGGCTACGCCAACGAGCCCAGCGAGACGCCCGTCATCGACCAGATAGACGACGGTCTCGCCATCCTTTCTCAGCGAGTCGGCGCGCTCCTTCCACGTCGCCGGAACCTGGGCGAGCGCCTCGGCAAAGCGCGCGCTTCCCAGCGCGACGCCGCGTCCTTCTACAGTGGCCCGCACGCCCTTGCCTGTGACTGCATCGAAATTCTCGACCGGCAGCGGGATCACCCCCCGCACCTTGGCGCCCTCCTGGATCGCAGCCGCGAGTGGATGCTCGCTTCCGCGCTCGAGGCTTGCGGCCAGCCGCAGCACCTGCGCTTCCGTGAAGCCTTCCGCCGCGACGACCGAAGTGAGCTTCGGCCGGCCTTCGGTGAGCGTGCCGGTCTTGTCTACGACCAAGGTGTCGATTTTCTCCATCCGCTCGAGCGCCTCTGCGTCACGGATCAGGACGCCGCCTTGAGCGCCGCGGCCCGTGCCGACCATGATCGACATCGGCGTGGCGAGCCCCAGCGCACAGGGGCAGGCGATGATGAGAACCGATATTGCACTCACCAGGGCAAAGACCATTGCCGGCGGCGGCCCGTACACAGACCAGGCCAGGAAGGCGGCGATCGCGATCCCCACGACCGCGGGAACGAAGTAGGACGACACCACGTCGGCGAGGCGCTGGATCGGCGCGCGCGTGCGCTGAGCCTCGGCGACCATCTGCACGATTTGCGCCAGCAGCGTCTCGGCGCCGACCCGCTCGGCGCGCATGACGAAGCTACCCGTTCCGTTGATGGTGCCGCCGGTCACTTTCTCGCCGGGGTACTTCTCCACCGGCATCGATTCGCCGGTCACCAGCGACTCGTCCACGCTCGACCGGCCATCGAGCACTTCGCCGTCGACCGGTATCTTGTCTCCCGGCCGCACGCGCAAGGCATCCCCTCGAATCACCTGGTCGAGCGTCACCTCCTCGTCGCTTCCGTCCGCACGCACCCGAGCTGCCGTCGCCGGTGCCAGTCTCAGCAGCGCGCGGATGGCCCCGCTCGTGTTCTCGCGCGCACGCAGCTGCAGCACCTCGCCGAGCAGCACCAGCACCGAGATCACCGCCGCGGCCTCGAAGTAGAGCCCGACTTCACCCGAAGCGCCGCGGAACGCCTCGGGAAAGAGCCCGGGGAGGAAGAACGCCACCACGCTGTAGGCAAACGCCACGCCGGTGCCCAGCGCGATCAGCGTGTACATGTTCAGGCTGCGCGATACGAGCGAATTCCAGCCGCGCACGAAAAACGGCCACGCCGCCCAGAGCACGACCGGGATCGAAAAGAGCAGCTGAATCCATCCGGAGACCTTGGGCCCCGGCAGCATGCCGTGCAGTCCTGGCAAATGCTCGGCCATCGCCAAGACGAACACAGGAAGAGTAAGCGCGAGGCCGATCCAGAAGCGGCGCGTCATGTCGACGAGCTCGGGATTGGGTTGATCTTGAGCGCTCGCCACGATAGGCTCGAGTGCCATGCCGCACTTCGGACAGCTGCCCGGGCCTTTCTGCCGGATTTCCGGGTGCATCGGGCAGGTGTAGATCGCGCCCAGCAGTGCGCTTGGCGCGGGCACGGGTTGCTCTTTCGCCTTCGCATAACGACCCGGGTCGACGACAAACCTCTCCCGACAGCGCGGGTTGCAGAAATACCAGGTCGATCCGCCGAATGCGTGCGTGTGCTTCGCGGTGACGATATCGACCGTCATTCCACAGACCGGATCGATCGCGGTCCCCGCGGGAGGTGCGGGCTTCACGTTTCCGGAATGCCCTTGATGATCGTGATGCGAATGGTCGTGGATCGGCATGTCCATTGGACGGCTTCCAATACTTGCTTGTAAGGATGCAATTATTCCTGTCGGCGATTCCCCGCGTCCGGGAATCGAATCCTCAATGTCGCCCGAAGACCCGACTCCCGCGATCATCGAAAGCGAGCGTCGCATACGGCTGCGACGGTCCCTGCACCATTCCGGGCGAGCCCGGGACCATGCCCGGCACCGCGAGACCCCTCACCTTGGGCCGTTCGCGAAGGAGACGCCGGATATCCGAGGCGGGCACATGCCCCTCGATCGCATAGCCGGCGACGACGGCCGTATGGCACGACGCCAGGGATTCGGGGACTCCGTAGCGTCGCCGTACTAGCGCCACGTCGGCGATCTCGTGCGTTTCGACGCGGAAGCCGTTTGCCCGCATGTGTTTCACCCATTCTCCGCAGCAGCCGCAGGCGGGGTTCTTGTACACATCCAACGACTGCGCTTGTTGCGCGCCCGTTCGACCGAACGTCCCGAGCGCAAGCGTCGCAGCGGCGGCGCAGACGAAGTAACGCCTCGTAATCATCAGGGATGTTCTCCCTTCTTCAGCTCATGAAATCAGACCAATCGTGCAAATGACTGCCGCCCCGAGCGCGGGGCGGCAGTCGCCGCCACGCGCGATCAACGGTAGCCCCAACGCCCGCGCCAGCCCCGTTGCAGCTCTTCGCGCTGTTCCTTGGTGAGCAGCGCGTCGATGCGTTTGCGGGTGTCGAGCGAGTTCTCGAACATCTGTTTCCGCAGGTCGGCCATCGCCTGGTAGATCTTGCGCGCCTCGGCATCGTCGATCTTGCCCGATTCCTCCGCCCCGAACTGTTTGAACCGCAGCTCGTGCATTGAATTCATGAGGGCCCACTGCTTGCGCCACTGTTCCTCCTGAATATCGACGATCTTGCGGCGTTGCTCGTCGCTCAGCTTGAGGCCGTAGTAACCACCGGGCCCATAGCCCCCCATCATGCCGGGGCCCATCCCGTAACCGGGGCCGTAACCTCCCATCATTCCGGGACCCATTCCGTAGCCACGTCCGGGGCCGAAACCCCCCATCATTTCGGGACCCATTCCATAAGCGCCCGGACCGTACGCCGGACCATAGCCTGGATCGGTCTGTGCCCAGGCAGCAGTGGCTAGAATCGCGGCGATCGCCGCGGTGATCAATTTGCGTTTCATGTCGACTCCTTATTGCGTTTGCATAAGATTGTTGCTTGCACTCGATCTCGCGCGCGCGCCCCAGTGCGGTCCCGCCGCAAGAAGCGCCGACGCAGACTTCCGGACGGGGCGCTCAGCGCAAGATGCGCGCCGAGCGTGCGTAGTAGGAACGCGGGGGAGAGGGCGCGATGGCGAGCCGTAGCGGCCCGTTCGCGAGCCGGGTCAATATCAACAGCGACAACAGGAGCGGGACGAACGGCGCTCCGCCCGGCCCTCCCGAAAGGTCGGGCACGACCGAATTGATCATCGCACCGTCGTGTATGCTCGCGCAGCAAGGGTCGAGCTTTCCGTCCCCGTGCCAGACATGGTCGCGTTCGCCGGCCGCGTGCGCGGCGCTCGGGAGGTCCAGGTGGCACAACCCGCGCAAGGGCAGCAGCAGTAGCGCCAGGATCGCGAGCACGACAACCGCGCGCCGACTTTTCTGGCGAGGGTCAAGCCCACTCGTTTTCACCGCATTTTCCACAGCTGAGGGACTGCGAAGAGTTGTAGCCATCCTCGCACTATCGCCGACCGTCGAATTGATCCAGATCAAAACCAAGGGGTCCAACTGGACCCCTGGCGCAGCCGAGGGGTGGATCCGCCTCTACTCGACCGTAACCGACTTCGCGAGATTCCGGGGCTTGTCGACGTCGTTACCGCGCTCGAGCGCCGCATGATACGCGAGCAACTGCAGCGGGATGGTGTGCAGGATGGGCGAGAGGATTCCAGCGTGATCGGGCATTCGGATCACGTGGATACCCTCCCCCGCGACCATGCGGGTGTCCTGGTCGGCGAGCACATGCAATTCGCCACCCCGGGCACGGACTTCCTGCAGGTTGGATTTGAGCTTCTCGAGCAACGCGTCCTTGGGCGCGATCGCGATCACCGGCATGTTCTTGTCGACGAGCGCGAGAGGCCCGTGCTTGAGCTCGCCTGCGGCGTAGGCTTCGGCGTGGATATAGGAGATCTCCTTCAGCTTGAGCGCCCCTTCCATCGCGATCGGGTAGTGGATGCCGCGCCCGAGAAACAAGGCGTGCTGGAGCTGAGCGAATTTCTCCGACCACATCTTCACCTGCGGCTCCACGTGCAGGACGCTCTCCAGCGCCCGCGGCAGGTGCCGAAGCGAATGCAGCAGCGCCGTTTCCCGCTCGGCCGGGAGCCTTCCGCGGATCTTGGCGATAATCATGGTCAGGAGCACCAGGGCCGCAAGCTGAGTGGTAAACGCCTTGGTCGAGGCAACGCCGATCTCGGGCCCCGCGCGCGTGAGAAAACGCAGATCGGAGGCGCGCACGAGAGCCGACTCCGGTACGTTGCAGATCGAGAGCGCATAGCGGTGTCCGAGCGACTTCGCGTGCTGCAGCGCCGCGATCGTATCCGCCGTCTCGCCTGATTGCGACACCGTAACCACCAGTCCCCTGGGATTCGGGACCGACACCCGGTAGCGGTATTCGCTCGCGATCTCGACATTGCAGGGAATGCCGGCCAGCCCTTCGATCCAGTAGCGGGCGACCATGCCCGCGTGATAGCTCGTGCCGCAGGCAAGGATCAGCACCGAATCGATATCGCGCAAGACCTGCTCCGCATCGGCGCCGAAGAGCTGGGGCGACACCGATTGCGCGCCGGTCACCATCTCCAGGGTGTTTGCCACCGCCATCGGCTGCTCGAAGATCTCCTTCTGCATGTAATGGCGGTGCGGCCCCAGTTCGACCGCGTCGGCTGTGAGCTGGCTCACCTGCACCGGACGCTCGACCGGATTGCCCTTGGCATCGGCGATGCGCACGCCCGCGAGCGAAATTTCCGCGCAGTCGCCGTCCTCCAGGTAGACGATGCGCGGCGTCACCTGGATGAGTGCCGAGGTATCGGAAGCGGCGAAGTTCTCGCCCTCGCCCAGGCCAAGGAGGAGGGGCGCCCCGTGCCGCGCCACGACCAGCCGTGAAGGATCCGATTCGCTGACCACCGCGATTGCGTAGGCACCCACCAACTCGACCACGCTTTTCTTCACAGCGTCGAACAGGCTCGCACCCGATTGCACGTTCGAGTGCACCAAGTGCGCAATCACCTCGGTGTCGGTATCGGAAACGAACTCGTAGCCTTTGGCGCGCAGGCGCTTGCGCATTTCTTCGTGATTCTCGATGATGCCGTTGTGCACCACCGAGACGCCGCCCGATACGTGCGGGTGGGCATTCTTCTCGGAGGGCACGCCGTGGGTCGCCCAGCGGGTGTGCGCGATCCCGACATCCCCGGCGAGGCCTTGTGTCCCAGCCAGCTTTTCCAGCTCGGCGACGCGCCCGGTCGAACGCACCCGCCGCAGCACGGCATGGCCGTTTCCGCTCTGCTTGCCGTTCATCACCGCAACGCCAGCAGAGTCGTAACCGCGGTACTCCAGCCGCTTCAACCCCTCGATGAGGATCGGAACAACGTTGCGCTTTGCCACCGCACCGACGATTCCGCACATGGCTTTCTGCCTTTCGACTACTTCTTCTTAACGGGCCGCTGCCAACCGGGGATGGAGATCTGCTTTGCGCGGGAGATGGTCAACTCACCTGCAGGAGCGTCCTTGGTCAGCGTGGTCCCCGCGCCGAGCGTCGCGCCCCTTCCCACGCGCACCGGCGCGACAAGCTGGGTATCCGAGCCGATGAACACGTCGTCTTCTATGACGGTGCGATGTTTGTTCGCGCCGTCGTAATTGCAGACAATGGTACCGGCGCCAACATTCACATTGCTGCCGACATCGGTGTCGCCGATGTAGGAGAGATGATTGGCCTTGGAACCCGCGCCGATGTTGCTCGCCTTGACCTCCACGAAATTGCCCAGGTGCACCTTTGAGTCGAGACGCGTCCCGCCGGGACGAATGCGCGTGTAGGGACCGATCCGGCAATCCGCGCCAATGTCGGCATCTTCCAGGTGGCAAAACGGCTCGATGCGCGTTCCTGCCGCAATCTTCAAGTTCCTCAGCAGGCAATTCACACCGACCGTGACCCGGTCGCCAAGCTCCACGCGCCCCTCGAACACGCAATTGACGTCGATCGCCACGTCGCGGCCGCAGCTGAGGCTTCCCCGTACGTCGCAGCGCGCCGGATCCGCGAGGGCAACGCCCTGCTCCATGAGCGCCCGCGCAACACTACGCTGGAAAGTCCGCTCAAGTTCCGCAAGCTCTCCGCGGCTGTTCACCCCAAGGGTTTCCCACGCCGCGTCGGCCTGCATTGCGGCAACCGGGACGCGCCCCTGCGTCGCAAGCGCGACGATGTCGGTGAGGTAGTACTCCTTCTGGGCGTTTTTGTTCCTCAGCTTCGCCAGCCAGGCCTTGAGCTGTTTGGTCGGCGCCACGATGATTCCCGTGTTGATTTCGTGAAGCGCACGCTCGCGCTCCGTGGCGTCCTTTTCTTCGACGATGCGGACGACCCGTCCGCGACGGCGGATCACGCGGCCGTAGCCCGCGGGATCCTCGAGCACGGCGGTGAGCACGCCCAGTCCTTTTCCGGTGGCCTCGACGAGGCGCCTAAGCGTCTGTACGCGGATCAAGGGGACATCGCCGTAGAGCACGAGCGTCGGCCAGCGCTCGTCGAGGTGGGATGCGGCTTGCATGACGGCGTGGCCGGTGCCGAGCTGGGGCTCCTGCCGGACCCAGATTCCGCCATAGTCCCGGAGCGCATCGCGAACGGCCTCCCCGCCGTGGCCGTAGACGACGCACATGACGCGTGGCGAAAGCTGCTTAGCCGTTTCAATGACATGGGACAGGAGCGGCCGGCCCGCCAGATGGTGCAGCACCTTGGGCATGTCCGAATGCATGCGTTTGCCCAGACCTGCGGCGAGAATGACGATGTTCACGAAAAAACGGAAAGGAACTCAGCCGGGC
>DATBLP010000020.1:0-2645 GCA_036555245.1 Burkholderiales bacterium | reverse complement strand
CCAACGTCGGCAAGTCCACGCTGTTCAACGCCCTCACCCAGGCCGCCGTTCCCGCCGCGAACTACCCCTTCTGCAACATCGAGCCGAACGTCGGGGTCGTGCCGGTTCCGGATTCGCGCCTGAAGAAGATCGCGGCGATCTCCCGTTCCCCGAAGGTGACGCCGGCGGTGGTGGAATTCGTGGACATCGCGGGGCTCGTCGCCGGAGCGTCCAAGGGCGAGGGGCTCGGCAACCAGTTCCTCGCGCACATCCGCGAGACCGACGGCATCATCGATCTCGTGCGTTGCTTCGAAGACGAAAACGTCGTGCACGTCGCGGGGCGCGTCGATCCCGTCGCCGATATCGAGACGATCCAGACCGAGCTTGCGCTCGCTGATCTCGCGACAGTGGAGAGGGTGCTCGAGCGCGTCGTGCCCAAGGCGCGGTCGGGCGATGCGGAGGCGCTCCGCATGGAGTCCCTGCTCAAGCGCGTGCGCGAGCGGCTCGACCAGGGCAAGCCCGTGCGCGGCCTCGCCCTCCAGCCCGAGGAGCTCGAGCTGCTGCAGCCGCTGTGCCTGCTCACGACCAAGCCCGCAATCTATGTCGCCAACGTATCCGAGCGGGGGCTCACCGGCAATCCGCTGCTCGATCGCGTGCGCGCGTTCGCGGCAGCCGAAGGCGCCCCGGTGGTGGCGATCTGTGCCGCGCTCGAAGCCGAGATGGCGGGCATGGAGGAGGCGGACAAGCGGGCGTTCCTCGCCGACGTCGGCCTCGAGGAGCCCGGCCTCGACCGGCTCGTGCACGCGGCCTACGATCTCCTCGGCCTGCAGACCTTTTTCACCACCGGCCCCAAGGAAACGCGCGCCTGGACCATCCACAAGGGCGAGACCGCGTCACAGGCGGCGGGCACGATCCACACCGATTTCGAGCGCGGCTTCATCCGCGCGGAAGTCATTGCGTGCGAGGATTTCCTCGCGTGCGGCGGCGAGCAGGCCGCGAAGGAAGCCGGGAAGATGCGCCTCGAAGGCAGGGACTACGTCGTCCGGGACGGCGATATCATCTTCTTCCGCTTCGCCGTCTAAGCCAGTTCAGGAGGTTGGGAATGGCAAACAAGCTCAAGCTACCAGCAATCGACCCCGCCACCGTGCCCGCCGTCACCGGCTCGCGTTACCCGGAACCGTTCAAATCGCGCGTTTCCGCGCGCCGCAAGCAGCGCCTGGGCGATGCGCTGGGGCTCAAGAACTACGGCGTCAATCTCGCGACGATACCGCCGGGTGCGGTGTCGGCGCTGCGCCACTGGCACTCGCACGAGGACGAGTTCATCTACATCGTGAGCGGGGAGCTCGTCCTCATCACCCACGACGGCGAGCAGAGGTTGACGCCCGGCATGTGCGCGGGTTTCCCCGCGGGCAAGGCCGACGGGCATTGCCTCGTCAATCGCACGCAGCGGGACGCGGTCTATCTCGAGGTGGGCGACCGCCGCCCGGAGGATGCCGTGACCTATCCCGATGACGATATTGCAGGGCAGGCAACGCCGCAGGGCCGGCGCTTTACGCACAAGAACGGAGCGCCGTACTAGCAAAAAACCCCGCCGAAGCGGGGTCACTGTGGGTGTTGAGCCTGCGTTAAATTCGCGTCAGCTCAGGTCAATCGCGCCAAGGCCCTGGCCCCGCCGTTCATTTTGGCTCCCATGAGTCTCAATGAGCGGGCCAGGCGGGCGAACATGCGAGAGCGTTTCCGAACGATCTGCCTCCGCTCGGGTTCAGCGTTCGAGCGCTCCTTGACGGGCTCCCACGCCGTATACGGCGCGTTTCTGTTCCTGAGGTGGCGTTCCGCTTCATTGCAGAACTGGCACCTTCGATAAACGTAGTGAAGCCTGAACTCGAATCTCCATCTGTGACCGAACAGACAGGGCATCGTGATTCTCCGTCAGCGCAAAGCGGTGAAAGAAGGAGCAACCTGTTTTCGCTCGGCAAAGTAGACCACCTGATGGCACGCATTTCGCGGGGTAAGTATCCCATCGCCCGTAGGAGTCGTATCCCGATTCGAGGCGCAATGTGCGTTAGGTCACCGTCACCCTTTCGCCGGTGCGGCCGGCCTGTGACTTATTACCACTACCCCCACGAGCACCAGCGCCGAGCCGGCGAGCTGGAGCGGCGTCATGACTTCCTCCAATCCGAGCCAGCCGAACGCGATCGCGGTGACGGGGCCGAGCGCGCCGATGATGGCGACCGAGTTCGCGCCGATGCGCTTCAGCGCTTCCGCAATCATGAATACGGGGATGACCGTGCTGAGGAGCGCCATCGCAATCGCGTAGCCGTAGACGGGGGCCGGCACGTCGAGCGCAGACAGCGGGCGCAGCAGGAAGAACTGCGCGATGCAGGCAGCGCTCGCCGCGCTCATCGCATAGGCGGTGAAACGCATCGAGCCCACGCGCGCGATCAGTTCCGCTCCCGCGACGAGGTAGACCGCGTAGCAGAGGGCGCCGCCGAACACCATGGCCGCGCCGAGCCAGAAGCTGCGCTGCCCGCCTTCCAGCGAGTGCGAGAAGACCAGCAGGAGGCCGGCATAGGTGACGGCGAGCGCGATAATCTCCCGCCGCGTCACGCCCTTGCGCAGGAAAACCGCCGACAGGATCACGACGATCGTCGGGTAGATGAACTGCA
>DATBLP010000087.1:0-41591 GCA_036555245.1 Burkholderiales bacterium | reverse complement strand
CTTCAAGTAGGGGCGTTTGCGCAGGACCTCCTTCTCAAAGTAGTCGGTGAAAACATTCCCCAGCTTGCTAGGTAAAAGCCGAGGCTGAGGCAACTTAGCTGGATGTGCTTAGGGTCAGCGATAGCTTCTATGTTCTTGGCTTCGCGGAACGACTGAAAGTAGTTGAAGCAATAGTCGAATGAAGCATACCGCGCATCGGGTTCCCGGCCTTCTGAATCGGCGCCACCGTTAAGGTACTTCGCGATATTTGCTTCCAAGTTCAATGGGGGTCACCGCGATTGGCTAGAGCCGCTAACCTCTTGGTGAACGGCGGGCCAAAATGACGGCGGATGAAGGCACGGCGCTGGCGGCCCGTCCGTTCCACCTGAAGTTCGGCGTCATCTCAGCCGGCCTAGACCGGTGGCGGAATGCCACGACTCGTGTGCCAGAGGGCAAGCACTTCAATTTGCTCACCGCGGACCCGGTAGTAAAGGTAGTAGTGAACTCGCGCCAGATGGACGCGCCTCACGCCCCTCGTCTTGGCGTTCAATGCCGGGGCGCCAATAGCCGGTTGAGAGATCAGAAGCGTAAAAGCCTCCGCCAGCTCTTCGTCCAACGCGCCGGGAGAAAGGGGACGATTCTGCTCCCACCAAATGGCGGCCTGCTCAATATGCGCGTCGGCGCGCTTGGTGACCCGAATTCGCACAGCCTATTCAGCCGTGACGGCGTGCAAGCTTCGCAAGCACCTCTTCGGCAGAGATCGTCTCGCCACGATCGGCCTCGGCGATAGACAGCAGGAGTTCAGCCTCTTCCTCGGGGGACAAGGTAAAGCCATTCTCGCCGTCTCTGGCCAACACAGTCACCGACGTTCCCTCCTCCAGGGGTGCCCCGTCGACCACGACCTTGCCGCCGACAACCTTTCCTGTCGCTATCTTCATAGCCGAAAGAATACTCCGATGTACGACTTACCGGGAAATGACGCCGAACGTTCAATCATCTTCCGAAAAACCTGCTAATACTGGCGGCTAGTCTACGCCCGCCGGAATTCGCCCGCAGGATCACGGCTCTACGCGGGGTCGGAGCAAATGAGGTCCGTGATAGATTGCGCGCGGAAGGTCAAGTGTCTGATTTCTCATGGCGCGAAACCCCGCGTGAGCGCCCGCGCCCGAGCGGGTACTGTGGGTGATCCTAGCTTGCGCTATCCGTTGTCATTTATCGCCGTCACCGCCTGAGCGCTGAACCAACAAGGCCGCGATTTCCTTCGCCGCCTCCGCCTTGAGCGTGCCTTTGGCAATCGCGAGCGGAATAGTGCGCAGGCTGAGGAGCCGGTAGAGCTCGAGCGATCGCGGAAAATCCGCGAGCACATCGAGGTGCCTGCGGATCGTACCGATATCCCCGCGAGCGATCACGCTCCCCAGCCCGCCCGCCGCGCCAAGGCGCTCGACGTTGTCCACCGTGCCGCGCAGGAGCGGCAGGAGCGCCGCGAGGGCGTCGGCTTCGGCGATTCCGAGCTTCCCCCACAGCGCGACCGTTTCCTGAACGAGCGCGAGGACGAAGGCCCCGGAGAAATTGGCCGCGGCGTGATACAGCGCGCGCCCGCCCTCGGGAAGTCGCAGCGGCCTCGCGCCGAGCGCTCGCGCGAGCTCCTCGAGTTGCTCGACGAGCGCGTCGGGTCCGGCGACCGCGATCGAGCAGCCCGCGAGCGCCTCCTGGAATCCCGGCTCGCCGAACATGTGCAGCGGATGAAAGCCGCCCGCGAGCGCGCCGTCCGCGGCGGCCTTCGCGAGTGCGTCGAGCTCGGCGGCGCCGCTGCAATGGACGCACGCGGCGCCCTTTCTCCAGCGCAGGCCCGATGCGACGGCTTCGATGGCGTCGTCGGGAACGGTGAGAAAGACGATGTCCGCGCGATCCGCGACCTCCTGCGGCGCGCAGGCGCGCGCGCCGCGGACGCGCCTGGCGAGCTCTCTCGCGGAATCGGCGTTTCGGCCGGCAACGGCGACGACCTCGCGGCCCGCCCGCGCGAAACCCGTGGCGAGCCCCGTGGCGACGCGGCCGGCGCCGATGAATCCGAGCGTGCTTCTCTTGCTCAACATTGCCTTCAATTGTACGAGGGCTGTCGCCTGCGGGCGACAGCCCGTTTGGGGATCTGCGCCCCAGGGTCAACCCCCCCGGCCTGCTTTGCGTTATGGGCTCGTGTCCGCGACAACGGGCATTTTCATCAACTACTCGAGAGGAAGTTACATGAAGAAGCTGATCGCAGTGCTTATCACCGCCGCGTTCGCCGGCACGGCATTCGACGCCGTCGCCCAGGCGCCGGCCACCCCGGCCGCGCCCGCGCAATCCGCGACGCCTGCCGCGCCCGCCAAGGCGGAAGGCAAGAAGGCAACCAAGAAGGTAGCCAAGAAGAAGGCCAAGGCGAAGGGCAAGAAAGCCGAAGCGACGAAGTAAGGATGGCATCCGGCCCTGCGGCCGGGCAACACCAAGAAGGCGGGACCTCCCGCCTTTTTGCTTTTCTGCGGCGCGCGACATCTTCGATTGCGCCGTCGGGCGGGCTACAATCGCTCCCCCGAACGACTCCTTGAGAACCCCGGCCCTCGGCCCCACATTAAGCGCTGGCTTCCTTCACGGAGACCGTGAAAATGAAACGCATCCTCCTCTATCTCGCCACCAACTTTGCCGTGGTGCTGGTCCTTTCGATCGTCCTCAGCGCCCTGGGCGTCGACCGGTTCCTGACAGGGAGCGGGCTCAATGTGCAGATGCTGCTCGTCTTCTCGCTCATCGTCGGCTTCGCGGGGTCGATCTTCTCCCTGCTGATCTCCAAGCAGATGGCGCTTTGGTCCACGGGCGCGCACATCATCGAATCCCCGGAAGGCGCGCACGAGCGCTGGCTGGTGGACACGGTGCGCCGGCTCGCCGACAAGGCCGGCATCGGCATGCCCGACGTCGCGGTCTACCAGGGCGAACCGAACGCATTCGCCACCGGCGCCTTCAAGAACTCGGCGCTGGTCGCGGTTTCCACGGGCCTTCTCGAATCCATGAACCGGGAGGAAATCGAAGCGGTGCTCGGGCACGAGCTCACCCACGTCTCGAACGGCGACATGGTCACGCTTACCCTGATCCAGGGAGTCGTGAATACCTTCGTCGTGTTTCTCTCGCGCATCGTGGGCTTCGTTGTCGATCGCGCGGTCTTCCGCACCGAACGCGGCGTCGGACCAGGCTACTACATCACGATGATCGTCTGCCAGATCGTGTTCAGCATTCTCGCCTCGATGATCGTCATGTACTTCTCGCGCCGGCGCGAGTTCCGCGCCGACGCCGGCTCGGCGAGGCTGCTCGGCACGCCGCAGCCGATGGTCCACGCGCTCCAACGCCTCGGCGGCATGCAACCGGGCGCGCTGCCGCAGTCGTTCCAGTCCTCGGGAATCAGCGGCCAGCCGGGATGGATGACGCTTTTTTCGAGCCACCCGCCGATCGAGGAGCGCATCGCCGCCCTTCAGGGACAGGCGTAAGATCGAAGGCAGGGCGCTTGCCCTGCCTGCTGCTGCTCACAACGGATTTTTCGCGGTGACGGCGAAGAAGCCGTGCACGTCGCCGTCGATGTGGGGGCTCTTCACCCGACTGAGCGAAAACACGACATAGGACCGCTTCTGGCTCTCGACCGCGGCTTCGCGCCCCTCCACTTCCACCGCGGCCAGATCGAGCCGGCTTGAGAGCGCGCTGATCGCCGTGTCGCCGTCGATGCGCCCGCCGGTCATCATGATGGTGGCGTTACGAGCATAGATGCCGATCCCGCCGCCTCCGATGCGGCTGTCGTCGATGGTCACGTCGGAATCCAGCACGCGCAGCTCGCGCACACGCGCATTGCGGATGCGGACCTCCTGGCACTTCTCGATCGTCAGCTTGCCGTACTCGCCCTCGAACAGGGCGTCGCGCTTCCCCTTGCAGGATGCGTCGCCGCGTTGCTCCAGCGGGGCCTCCTCGCCCGCCGGCGCAGGCGGGAAACCCCGCTCAAGAAAGGGCTCGATCGCGGCGCGAAATCGGAGGGGCGCCTCCAGCATCGGCTCGTGCCCGGCGCGCTCGATCATCGTGAGCCGCGCGCGCGGCAGCTTCAAGGCGAGCACTCTTCCCGAGCGCAGCGGGGCGATCGTGTCCTCCGCCCCCCAGACGACGAGGGTTTCGGCGGCGACCTTCGGCAGGACCGGACTCAAGTCCTCCATCACCACCGCGAGCCCGGCGATCTTCGCCGGATCGGCGCCCAGCATGCGTTCGCGTAGTTTCGCCGTGGAGAGCGCGAGCTCCGGATCCACGTTCAAGCGTTCCAGCGGCGCAAGCAGCCTGCGCGCGAGCCTGGCGAGACCTCCGACGGGGTCGATCACTGACGGGACGAACTCGAGCCCCAGGTGCGCCAGATACTGGCTTGCGAACGAGTGGCGGTGGAGCACGCCCGGCGCATCGAGCACGACGAGGCGTTCCACGTCCTCAGGGTACGCCGCCGCGTAGCACAGCGACACCACGGCACCCATCGAGTGCCCCACCAGCGCGAACGGGCGGTCGAAAAAGCGTCCGGCAACATGCTTGAGCACCAGCGCGTAATTCCCCGGCGAGTACAGCACGTTCGCCTTGTCGGACTGCCCGAATCCCGGCAGATCCACGGCGACCACGTGATAGCTCTTCTGCAGCCAGTCGATGTGCTCGCGGAAATCGCGCGCACCCTCGGATCCGATGCCATGCACCAGGAGAATCCCGCGCGAATTGCCACGTCCGGCCTCGTACACGACGACGCTCCCCTTGAACACGGGCTCCTCGATGCGCTGAACCTCCATGCCGGGCACGCGCTCCTCCAGTTCGGCTGCCTCCTCGGCGGCATGCGCGCCCTGCATCGCAATGACGAACGCCGCCAGGATCAACGAGGCCGATCGCGCGCTGTGTCTGCCTCTCTTCATCCCGGCGCTCCTACAGCCATTCGGTCACGGGGGGCGTCGGCGGCGGAAGCGGCCCGCCCTGCGGGAGAGGCGTGACGCCACGACCCTGCTCCGCGGCTTCGCGCCAGTCGAGCGCCACGCCGCCGAACAGCTCGGCCATGCCGAAGCGCGGGTCGTCTCGCGAGGTGCGCGGCAGAGGCAGGAGGGTCCGCGTTCGCGGACCGAGCATGTTGCCGGCCCAGTGCGAAAAGGTCGAGACGGGCGTCGCAATGAGCGTCGTGCAGCAGGCGAGGCCAAAGAGGTCGACGACCGGATGGCCTTCGGAGCGGTGGCCGGGCAGGAGACGCTCGTAGTCGAAGACTGCGGGCAGGGAGACGATCTCGAACCGCTCGCGCAGCGACCCCAGTGCCGCAGGCTCGCCGCTATAGCCCAGTACGAAGTAGACGCCGGGGAACGCCTTCGCGTACGCGCGCATCACGTGCTCGTACCACCACAGGCCCGGGGCAGGATGGCGGTGCGCCGTCACTTCGTAAGTATCGCCCGCCACCTGGAAATCGCCGTGCCGGATGTGCACGGCGACCGCCGGCCGGTCGCCGAAAGGGGCGAAGGCCTCGCGTATCGCGGCGGCGATGCGCGGATGCGGGCTCAGGCGCGCGGCGGTCGGCAGCGCGTAGCGGCGCTGCAGCTCGCGCGGTCCGTAGAGCGCGCGCAGGTTGATGATGCGTATGCTTCCGAGGGTGCCGAGCCTCGCTTCGTCGAAGTCGCGCAGCTTGATGCTGCTGCCGATGCGCTCCCAGGGTCTGATCCGGCCCTTGGCCGTGCCGGCAACGCGCAGGCTCTCCTTTTCGGGCCAATCGAGATAGATCGCATGACCGTGGCGGTCCTGGATCATGGCCGCGAGCACCAGCGTTTCCAGCCGGTTGCACAAGCCGGTCCAGCCTGAAATGTAGATCTTTTTCTGCACGAAGCGGAAAGGAAGCGGCTTTCCCCGCTGCGCTAGAAGGCCCAGCGGGCCTGGGCGCTGAAAATTTGTACCGATCCCTTGTAGTCGACCGACAGGTTCCCTCGCGAAAAATTCTCGGTGCCTGCGCCGCCAGCGGTCTTCACGACGCTGTTGTCCTTGAGCTTGATGTAGGCGTACGCAAGATCGAAATTCAGGCTTGCGGAAGCCCGCAATCCCGCGCCGACCGCGAGCCATCTCCGGTCCGAATCCGGCAGGCGCGGCGTCCTGTCCGAAGCGCTCGTCACGGGAGAGCGGTCCAGGGCCAGCCCGAAGCGAAGCACCCACGAATCGCTCGGCTGGTAGGTGGTGCCCAAGGAATAGCGATAGACATTCTTCAGGTTTAGCGTGACCACCGAATCCGCCTGGCCGGAGTCGAACTTGATTCGAAGTTCCGGCAAGACGCTCCAGTTCGTGCGCGTGACATCGGCCATGACCGCCCAGGCGCTTCCCAGCTTCTGATGCGCGCTGAGCGACAGAGTCGAAGGCAATGTCACCTCGGACTCAGCATTGGAATCCAGCAGACGAAAGCGGGAGTCGGTGAGCAAGGAGCCCGGCACGTTCGCCGGCGTCGTGATATCGAATGTCCCGTCAAGCTTGTATTTCATCTTCGAGCGGTACGCGAGACCCAGGCGGGTATCGCCCAGTTGCGAGAGAAGGCCGAGGTTGTAACCCCAGGCATCCCCTTTGGCGGTCACCTTGCCCTTGCCGTCATTGGGGGAGCCGGGCTGGATGAAGCCGCCGCTCGCCCCACAGGTGTTGGCAATCCCGAGCGCCAGGGCCGTCGTGCAAAGTGTGGCGAAGTCCACCGCCTGACTCAGTTCTGCGTTGAGGCGCTGGCGGTTCACACCCATCCCCACTGACAGGACGTCGTGCATCTTGAACGCCCCGGCGAGGTTGAGGTTCACGGTCTTGATGTCCGAGCGCAGCGCATGATACCGGCCCGCCCAGGCATCCTCGTAGTTCGTCGCAAGGCCGAACGGTGCATTGATCCCCGCACCAAGGGCGAGACGTGAAGAAACCGGAAAGCTCGCGTATAGATTGGGCACGAACGCGGCCTCGCCTGCATCGCCGCCCCCGCCGCCAATGGCAAACCCGAGCGCAGTGCTTGCGCTCTTCACGTCGCCCTTGAAACTCGGGTGGATGTAGTGGCCTCCGACAGCGAGCTGCGAGCCCTTCAGGCGCGTCATCCCCGCGGGGTTGTACCACACGGTGCTCGCATCCTCTGCTGCCGCCGCGCCGCCCGCGAAGGCGTTGCCGATGCCCGAAGCGCTGTTCTCGGCGATCTGGAAAAACGCGGCTTGAGCCGGAGCGGAGAGGCCGAAGAGAGCGGCGGCCAATGCGGTGCGGCGCAGCTTCTCGATGAAAATCCCCGGCCTGAATCGCCCGGGATCGACTGCCGTTTCGCGCGCAAGCGCTATCATCGCGTCTCCTTCCGAATCAACGGCGTATCGTACCACCGCGACACGCGCGGCTTCGCGCATTGCACTACCCCATACCGGGGTCTACACTAGATTCAAACACCGACGGCCCGGCTCAAGCGGCCGCGCACGCCAAAGGAGGCTCCATGGCAAGAATCAAGTTCGCCGTCGATGGCAAGGCGGTGGCGGTCAGCGCCGATCCGAATATGCCGCTTCTCTATGCGCTCCGCAACGACCTCAGGATGACAAATCCGCATTTCGGCTGCGGTCTCGCGCAGTGCGGCGCCTGCACCGTACACCTCGACGGCGAGCCGGTGCGTTCCTGCGTGATGCCGCTCTCGGCGGTGGCGGGCAAGAAAGTGACCACGCTGAAAGGCCTCGGCACTCCGGAGAAGCCGCATCCGCTTCAGGCCGCCTGGGTCGAGGAGCAGGTTCCGCAGTGCGGCTACTGCATAAACGGCTGGATCATGACCGCTGCAGCGTATTTGAAGAAGAATCCCAAGGCGAGCGAGGCCGAGCTGCGCGAAGCGCTCGCGGGCCTCAAGTGCCGTTGCGGGACGCATGTCTCGATCCTGCGCGCGATCAAGCGCGCGCAAAGCCAGATGGCCTAGGAGGAGACAATGAACGCACGCATCGATCTCGCTCTCTCCCGCCGCGAATTCCTGAAAGCCTCGGGTGCGCTGTTCGTCTCGGCAGGCGGCGCCGCCTTCGTGGGCGACGCGCTCGCGCAGACGGCGAGCGCAGTTTCGTCCGGAGCCAAACCGCCGCTTCTCCCCACGGAGCTCGATTCCTGGGTGGCGATCGGGCGCGACGGCCGCGTCACCGCATTCTTCGGCAAGATGGACATGGGCCAGTCGCTGGACATCGCGATTGCGCAGATTGTCGCCGACGAGCTGGATGTGGCCGTCGACAAGGTCGACGTCGTCATGGGCGACACGGCCCTCACCTGCAACCAGGGCGGCGCCTCGGGCAGCACCGGCATCTTCATGGGCGCGAAACCGCTGCGCAAGGCGGGCGCCGAAGCGCGGCGACTGCTCGTCCAATCTGCCTCGCAGAACCTCGGCGTACCGGCCGCGCAACTGCGGGTGGACGACGGCGTGGTGAGCGTCGTTGCCGATCCATCGAAGAGGGTGAGTTATGCGAATCTGATCGGCGGCCGCTACTTTCACCATCAAATCGAGTGGAACAAGAAGTACGGAAATCCGCTGGACATCGAGGTCCAGGCGAAGCCGAAGTCGCCTTCCGAATACCGCGTCGTCGGAAAGTCGTTCGCGCGGCGCGACCTTCCGGGCAAGGTATACCGCACCGAGAAGTACGTGACTGACGTGTCGCTGCCGAAGATGCTGCATGCGCGCGTGGTCCGGCCGATACGCGCCGCCTGCATGGTGGCGGGCGTCGACGAAGGCTCGATCAGGAAAGTGAAGGGCGCGCGCGTCGTGCGCGAGAAGGACTTCGTCGCGGTCCTCGCCGAGCACGAATGGGACGCGGTGCGCGCCTCGCGCATGCTCAAGGTCAGCTGGAACCACGCGAAAGAAGCGCCGTTCCCGGCGATGGACTCGCTGCACGACCACATCCGCAAGGCCCCGGTCGCCAAGCGCGAGGAAGCCGTCAGGAAAGGCAACCTCGAGGGCGCCTTCAAGACCGCACCGCGCGTCGTTGAAGCCGAATACGAGTGGCCGTTCCAGTCGCACGCGAGCATGGGGCCCGCGTGCGCCGTCGCCGACGTGCGCGCCGACCGCGTGACCGTCTGGTCGGGCTCGCAGAAGCCGCACTTCACCCAACTCGGCGTCGCGCGCCTGCTCGGCATGCCGCCCGAGAAAGTGCACGTGATCTGGGTGTACGGGCCGGGCTCCTACGGCCGCAACGACGCAGGCGACGCCGCGCTCGACGCCGCCATGCTCTCCAAGCTATCGGGCCGCCCGGTGCGAGTACAGGGCATGCGCAACGACGGCATCGCCTGGGACCCGAAGGGCCCGGCCTGTGTGCACCGCGCGCGCGCGGCGCTCGACGCCTCGGGCAAGGTGATCGGCTACGAGTTCGTCGCCAAGGGATTCTCCCGCATCAACATCCAGACGAACGAGTCCGATCCGAGCCACAGCCTGGTCGGGATGTCGACCGGCTTTCCGCCGAAACCGAGCGACGGCTTCGGCGTGCCCGCGGAGTCCTATGCGTTCGAGAACAAGCTGCTCGCCTGGGAAACCATCCCGCCGCTGCTCGACTCCTGCTCGCCGCTGCGTACCGCGCACCTGCGCGATCCGGTCGGGCCCGAGATCCATTTCGGTAGCGAGCAGTTCATCGACGAGCTCGCCGCCGCAACGGGCGAGGATCCGGTCGCATTCCGCCTGAAGTACGTCGCCGCACCCCGCGACGCCGCCGTGATCAAGGCGGCGGCGGAGAGAGCCGGGTGGCAGCCGCGCTCGGGCGCGCGTGATCGATCGGGCGAGGTGTTGCCGGGGCGCGGCATCGCCTACGCGCAGCGCGGCGGTACGATCGTCGCCGTGGTCGCCGAGATCGAAGTCGAGCGCAAGACCGGCCGCATCCTGGCGAAGAAAGTCACTGTCGCGCACGACTGCGGCCTCGTCATCAATCCGGAGGGCCTGCGCTATACGATCGAAGGGAACGTGGTCCACGGCCTCTCGCGCGCGCTCTTCGAGGAAGTGCGCTTCGAGCGCGACCGCGTCACGAGCGTCGACTGGATGAGCTACCCGGTTCTCGACATCAGGGACGCGCCCGAATCGATCGAGGTCGTGCTGATCAACCGGCCCGAAATCGCGCCGACCGGAGCGGGCGAGCCGACCATCCGCGTGATTCCGGCGGCGGTGGCGAACGCGTTCTTCGACGCAACGGGGGTGCGATTGCGCAAAGTGCCGCTCACGCCGGAGCGGGTGAAAGCGGCGCTCGCGCGCGCCTAGAAGCGAAGGGGTTTTCGCCATGAAGCTGATCCTCGCCTGCGTCCTCGCAACGTTCACCGGGCTCGCCGCCGCGCAGTCCTTTCCGTCGAAGCCGATCCGCATTCTCGTGTCCTCCCCGCCGGGAAGCTCGCCGGACATCCGCGCGCGCCAGATCGGCGCCAAGCTCTCGGCGTCCCTCGGCCAGCCGGTGATCGTGGAGAACCGGCCCGGCGCGAACGGCCTGATCGCCGCGCGCGAGACGGTCCGGGCGGCGCCCGACGGGCACACGCTGTTCCTCGCGCTGATCAACAACGCGATCGGCGACGCGCTCAAGCCCGATCCCTGCTGCCGCCTGAACCAGGAGTTGATTCCGGTGTCCCGCTTCACGATGACACCGCTCGTGATGGTGGTGAACGCTTCCCTCAAGGTTCGATCGGTGAAGGAATTCGTCGAGCTCGCCAAGGCGAAGCCCGACTCGCTCACCTACGCCTCGGGCGGCCCGGGCAGCATCAGCCAGCTCGTGGGCGAGTGGGTCAAGTCAGAGGCCCGCATCAAGGTCCTGGAAGTGCCCTACAAGGCGGTGAACGCGGAGATCCCCGATCTCCTCGCCGGCACGGTGATGACGGCCTACGTCGTGCCGCAGGTGATCGTGGCGTCTATCAAGGCCGGCAAGCTGCGCGCGCTCGCGGTGGCGGGCCCCTCGCGCCTCGCGCTGTTGCCCGACGTACCGACCACCGCGGAAGCCGGCCTCCCGGGCGTCGAGGCCATCGTGTGGAACGGCATCTTCGCTCCCGCGGGCACGCCGCGGCCGGTGGTGCAGATCCTGCACCGCGAGCTGGTCAAGGCCTATAACGCCCCGGACGTGAAGAAGCAGGTGATCGACACCGGCTCGGAGGTCGCCGCCGACACGCCGGAGGAATTCGCCGCTTTCGTGCGCTCCGAGAGCGCCAAGTGGAGCAAGGTGATCCGCGAGGCGAACATCAAGCCGGAGTGAGAATCCTCCGGCAGGCGGGGATTTCGGCCGCTCTGCGCGACGATTGCACAAGCCCGGCCCGGCCTCAGCCGGCCAACACCTTGGGCAGCCAGAGCGACAGCGAAGGGAAAATCACCAGCAGCGCGACGCGGAATAGCTCCGCGACGAAGAAGGGCATCACGCCGAGAAAGGTGCGGCTCATCGGCACGTCCCGCGCCATCGCATTGATCACGAACACGTTCATTCCCACCGGCGGCGTGATCAGGCCCAGCTCGACGAGCACCAGCGCCAGGATGCCGAACCAGACCTTGAGGTCGGCCACGCTCATGCCGAAGTCCAACGCGGATACGACCGGCCAGAAGAAAGGGATCGCGAGGAGGATCATCGACAGACTGTCCATGAGGCAGCCCAGAAAAATGAGGGCGATGATCAGCAGAATCAGGATCGCCATCGGCGGCAGGCCGGAATTCGCCATCATCGCGGCCGCGGCCTGCGGCACGCCCCCGCGCGCCATGAAGATGTTCAGGAGCTGCGCGCCGAGGAGTATCAGGTAGATCATTCCCGAAGTCTTCGCCGTGTCGAGGAGCGCGGTCCTGAGCTGCGGCCAGCCCACCGTGCGGCGCGCCAGACCGAAAGCGGTCACCATGAACACGCCGACCGCGGCGGCCGGGGTAGGGTTGAAGAAGCCGAAATAGATCCCGCCGATGACGACCACGAAGATGGCAAGCACCGGGGCGACGCGCACCGTGGCCTCGATGAATTCCTGGCGCGGCACGCGGTCGCCCGCCGGGCCCGAGTCGGGCTTCACGCGCACGTAGATGGCGATGGTGACGAGAAAGAACAACACCGCGATCAGGCCCGGGATGAAGGCGGCGATGAACATGGTGACGATGCTCGCCTCGACGACGATGGCATATACGACGAGCACGACCGAAGGCGGGATCAGAATTCCGAGCACGCCGCCGGCGGCGAGCGTGCCGGTGGCGAGCTCCGGGCTGTAGCGGTAGCGCCGCAGCTCTGGCAGCGCTACCTGTCCCATCGTCGAGGCCGTGGCGAGCGACGAGCCGCACACCGCCCCGAAGCCCGCGCAGGCGGCGATCGCGGACATCGCCACTCCGCCCCGCAGCCAGCCGAGCCAGGCGTTGGCCGCGCGAAACAGATCCCGGCTCAAGCCCGCGCGCGAGGCGACGTTCCCCATGAGCACGAACATGGGCAGCACCGAGAGATCGTAGATCGAGAACTGCGAGTAGGCCAGGTTCTTGAGCTGCGCCAGAACGATATGCGGGTCCGACAGGATCATCATGCCGCCCCCGCCCACCAGGATCATCGCGTAGGCGATCGGCATCCGGACGGCGATCAGTGCGATCAGCGCGGCGAGTCCCGCCAACCCGATCAGCAGGTTAGACTCCAAGGGGCATTCTCAGGGCAAGAGCCGCGAGTCGCGCAGCGCCTCGCGCACCGAAGCGACCGCAGCGGCCGCGAGCAGGGCGAGCGAGACGAGCGCCGGGAGGTAGGGGTACCAAATCGGGATGCGAAGGATGGTGGTGGTTTCGACGTATTGCCGGTAGTCGAGCAGCCCGTAGTACATGCGCCATAGAAGAAGCAGGCTGAAGCCCAGCGCGATCACCGCTCCCAACAGCGTGAGCAGAGCGACCGTGCGTGCGCTCGCGCGCGATGTGAACAGGTCCGCCGTGACGTTCGCCCCCGTCAGCTGGCAATAGGGCAGGAACATGAACACGGAAATTGCGGTCAGCATTTCGACCATTTCGACGTCGCCCGGAAGCGGCTTGCCGAAGAGCCAGGCGCTGGTCGAGCTCCAGGCGGTCATCAGCGCGATGGCCAGCAGCAGCAGGCCGCCGAGCAGCGCCCAGAATTCGACGAGGCGGCGCAGGGGCCCTTGCGGGCCGCCCGCCGCCTCTGTCGTGTCCTCGTGCATCGCCCTACTTCGAGTACTTCGCGATCTCCGCGCGCGCCGTCTTGACCAGCGTCGCGCCGTCGATCCCCTTTTCCTTGACTTCGTCGACCCAGCGCCGCACGACCGGTTCGAGCTTCTCCTCGAAGGCCTTCAGCTCGGCCCGGGTCAGCTGGACATGCTGGTTGCCCGCCTTGGTGGCGACGGCGATTCCCCTGTCGTCGTTGTTGGCCCAGACCCTCCCCACCTCGCGGAGCCAAGCGGGTCCCGAATTGTCAGTGAAGGCCTTCTTCACGTCGGGGGGCAAGGAGTTCCAGCGCGCCTCGTTCATCGAAACCTGGAAGGTGGTGTTCCCGAAGCGCACCTTGTTCGGGCCTTCGATCTCGTACTTGATCTGGTCCTGCAGCTTCAGCGCGGGGATGATTTCCCAGGGAATGAAGGCCCCGTCGACGACTTTCTTCGACAACGCCTGCGGCAGGTCGGGCACGGGCATCCCGACCGGCGACGCTCCGAGCGCCTCGATGATCCACGCTCCGGTGCGGGTTGGAATGCGCATTTTCAGGCCCTTCATGTCGTCGGGCCGGCGCACCAGCTTGTCGACCATCTGGATCCCCTGACCCGCATGCACGTGCAGGAACAGCACATGCACGCCCTTGTAATCCGGTTTGAGGTACTTGTCGAACATGTCCTGCATGGCGAGATTGGTCGCGGCCGGATTGTTGGTGTAGACGAACGGCAGCTCGAACACCTCGCTGCGCGGGAAGAGGCCCGGGGTGTAGCCGTTCACCGTCCAGACGATGTCGACCACGCCGTCGCGCGCCTGGTTGATGAGCTGCGGCGGCTTCCCGCCGAGCGACATCGACGGATAGATTTCGATCTTGACCTTGCCGCCCGAGGCCTTCTCGATGCGCTGTGCCCAGGGCTCGAGCATGTCGGCCTGCGCGGGCGACTTCGGTCCGAGAAAATGGTGCAGCTTGAGGGTAATCGCTTGCGCAGCCGCCCCGGACGACAAGGCTGCCAGCGCCGCGAAAGCGGCGAGACTTGAAACGATGCGGTGCTTTCTCATGATTCCTCCTCGGTTCGGGTGGGACAGCTCTTATTGGAATTCGACAGGCTCAGACGCAGTATACGTCCAGCATCGTCGGGATATAGTCGTTCAGCAGCAGCACCTTCTTCCGCGCGATGCGCCAGCCGCCGTCGCGGAGCGCGAGCTCGTACTCCGAGCGCCCGAAGAAAGCATGGCTCTCGCGCAGGCGGGGGAAGTATACATGGCTCACCCAGGTCGTATCGAGCCGCAGCCGGTCCGCAGCGGACGACTCGGCGGGCAGGACGCTGCCGAGAAGATGCGCGGTGCGCGGCATGGGCGTCGACGCGGGCGATTTCCCCGAGCGTATGCGCACGATGCGGTCTTCCAGGCCCGCGCGACTCGCGTAGTAGATGTGCGAGAGCTCGGTTCCGGGGTTGTCCGTGGGGGTGCCGTCCGCTTTCCAGGCCGGCATCCAGAATTCGCAGTCCTCGACATAGAGCGCGAGCCAGTCGTCCCAGCGCTGCTCGTCCAGGCACCTCGCCTCTCGGTGCACCAGTTCGATGCCTGCGGCGAGGGACCCGGCCTGTGTGCGCGCGTTCACGGGTAGGCCTTGCCGCCCGCGACGCCTGCTTGGATGAGCCGCGCCCATTCGCGATAGGGCGAGTGAAAACCGACCTCGCTGAACATCTCGAACCTGCCCCGCACGCTCGCCTCGGGCCGGATGCCGATCGAGCTCGCGACTTCGTCGGCGCCCGCCCTCGCCGCCGCCACGCCGCGCGCGTAGCCCTGAAGAAAGGAAATCGGCCGGGCGCCGAAGCCGCTCTGGCAGCCCTCGTAGGTCACCGTGTCGTCCGGCGTCGCCATTCCTCCCGGATTGAAGAAATCCTCGAACTGGCGCAGCCGCCAGGCGCGCAGTTCCGGCGTTTCTCCGATCGGCGCGAGGCAATAGCTTCTCATCTCGGTGCGGTCGACTGCGAGCGGCCGGAAGGTGCGCAGCATCAGCGTGATCGCATCCGCGATCTGCATGTTGGGGAAAACGTGCGTGTTGCGCGCCTTCACCATCCATTGTGCGCGCAGTTCTCCCACCCGCCCGCGGATTTCCGCGAGCGCCGGATGGATTGGCCGCTTCTCCGGCTCCGGCTGGTTGAGCCAGGTGGCGGCGTGGCCATAGCGGAGCGCGAAGGTCCCGCCCTCGGCGGAGCTGCGTTTCGCCCAGTCGTACTGGCGCGCTTCCAGATGGCCCTCGCCGCCGCGCCGCCGCGCCTGCAGGTCCATGTAGGAGAGGTGCGTCGTGGTCAGATGGTAGGGATCGAGACCGTTGTCGAGCTGCAGCTTCCAGTTGCCGCGATAGGTGTACGCGGCGCGCCCCGGGACGAACTCCATCCCGTTCGGACCCTGGTCGGCGACGAGATCGACAAAGAAGCACATGTCGCCGAGAAACTCCTCGAGCCTTGGGACTTCGGCCGAAAGACTGCCGAACACGAAGCCCTTGTAGCTCGCCACTCGTGCGAGCGGGACGAGGTTGTGGTCTTCCGCATCGAATGAGGCCGGATAGCAGGCCGTCTTGCGATCCTTGATGTCGACATTGTTTCCCGAGGAGTCGTAGGCCCAGCCGTGATACGGGCAGACGTGATACTTCGCGTTCCCCTCTTCAGCCGAGCAGAGCAGGGCGCCCTTGTGGCGGCACACGTTGACGAACGCGCCCAGGCGCCCTTTCGCGTCGCGCGCGGCCAGCACCGGCGTGCGGCCGATGTGCCCGGTAACGAAGTCGTTCGGCCTTCTTAGCTGCGATTCGAGTGCGAGGAAATTCCAGGTTCGCTCGAAGATGAACTTCTGCTCGAGCTCGAACAGCTCGGGATCCGAGTACACGTCGCGGTGAACCCGGAACACGCCGTCCGCGGGACGGTCGTCTACGTACAGCCGGATATCCTTGAGGTCCAAAGCGTCACCCGGGCGTTCGACGCGCCTGCCCGGTCCCTATTTCCACACCAGCTTGCTTACGTCCACCGGCTGGCGCAGCTTGCCGAGCTCGCGCTCCATCTTCTCGAAAAACTCCAGGTCGGAAAGCTTCAATTCGACGCCGTAGTCCGGCAACACCGCCGAGGCGAAGCCGATGTACTTCGCCAGAATCTTCTTCGACTCGTCCGGGTTCTTCGCGCACCACTCGATCGCCTCCGCGTACGCCTGTTTGAACGCGCGTGCCGCCTTCGGGTTGGCGTCCGCCCAGTCTCTTCTCGCCATCCACAATACCGCGACGAGGTCCGGGTTGACTTCGCCGACATAGTCGGCGATCTTGAAGCCGGTGCCGTCGGAAATCATCCTCGAGCGGAACGGCTCTATGGTGATCACCGCGTCCACCGTGCCGCTCTTCAGCATGTCGCGCTGCTGAGGGAACACCACTTCCACCAGGGTCACCTGATCGCGCGGAACCCGGTTGTCGTGGAGCCACTTCTCCAGGACCTCGGTCAGCATCGAATTCAGGCCCGGGCTGCCGATTTTCTTTCCGCGAAGATCGCCGGGGCCCTTGATCGCAAGCCCGGAGCGCCCCACCAAGCCTGCGATGGGATTGTTCTTCTTCATGCGCGACGCGCCGGCGACGGCCACCAGAGGCAACCCGCCTTCGGCCGCGTGCAGCAGGATCGGCACGGTGCCCATGCCGATCTGCAAGTTGCCAGCGATGATCGCCGGGCCGACCGTGGGTGCGATCTGAATTCGCGTAAGCGTCGCGTCCAGGCCGTGCTTGTCGAACATCCCTTTGTCCTTGGCGACGAACAGGGGCGTGAAATCGGCTGCGCCGATGTAGCCTATGTTGGCCTTGGGTTGCTGCGCCTGCACCGGCAGGGCGGCGAGCGCGCCTCCCAGTAGCGCGACGAGCGCACCTGCAGTTCTTCGAGTCATGGCGAAACCCTCCTCTGGTTTTGAGATCGTGACCGGCAGTAGCGTACCGGAAAGTGGTCACGAGTGGGCGAAGCGCGGCAAGCCGCTATGCAGGACGCGCTCCGCGGCAGGGCACCTCATGCATCGCTCGGTGCGCGCCAGCGCAGCAACCGCTCTTCCACCTTCAGTATTCCATGGTTGACGACGAATCCCATGAGCCCGAGGGTCACGATCCCGGCGTACAGCTCCGGGCTGCGGAACGAGCGTTGCGCGAGGAGGATGTTCTGCCCAAGGCCCGGCTGCGAAGCCTGCATCTCGGTCACGACGGCGAGGATGAGCGATATGGCGAGACTCACGCGGGCGCCGGCAAGGATGTCGGGCAGGGCACTCGGGGCGGCGACCTTCACGATGAACTGCGCCCTGCTCAGGCGCAGCGCCCCGCACAGCTCGAGAAGCTGCGGCTCCACCGAGGAGAATCCGTGCACGCTCGCCAGCAGCACCGGCCAGATCGCGCCAAACGCGATAACGGTAATCGCCATCGCGTTGGAAAGGCCGAGGAACAGGATCGCCGCAGGGATGATCGCGGAAGCGGGCAGCGGACGCATGAACTCGAGCAGTGGCTCCAGAAAGTCTCGCGCCCTACGCGACGAACCGATCGCGGCGCCGATCGCCACGCCGAGCAGCGACGCCAGCGCCCAGCCGTTGAACATCCTCAGCGCGGTCGCCTCGAGCGGCCTCCAGAGAGTCCCCTCCGCGACCTGGCGATACAGCTCCGCGAGAGTGCGCGAAGGCGTGGGAAAGAACACCGGGGAGATGAATTCGCGATCCGCCAGCACCTGCCAAAGCACGAGCAGCCCCGCGGCGAAGAGCGCGGCCCCCACGCCGGTGGGAAGCGGGATGCGCCTCATGCCTGCGCGCCCGGCCAGCGCCGCGCCGCCGCGGAGAGTGCCGCGTTCAGGCCCCATCCGAGCAGGCCGAGCCAGAGCAGTTGCGCGTACATGAGGTCCGGGCGCAGTGATTGCGAAGCGATGATCATCCCGTAGCCCAGCCCGCGAGGATTGACCACGATCTCGACGGTGATCGCAACGACGAGGGATATCCCCACGGCCACGCGCAGACCCACCACGATCCTCGCAAGCGCCGCGGGAAGAATGATCCTGCGCAAGCTGGAACCGAAAGGCATCTCCAGCGTGCTTGCCAGCTCGAGAAGCCGCGGCTCGATCCCGCGCACCGCGGCGATCGTCACCAGAAGCACCGGCCAGACGCAGGCAAAAGCCACCACCGAGGCTTCCATGTTGAGGCCGAATCCGAACATGAGGAGCGCAAGCGGCATGAGCGCGATTGAAGGGATCGGGCGCAAGGCGTCGACCGTGGGCCCGACGACGCGCTCGAGCCGCGGCGCCAGGCCCAGCACGGCGCCGCAGAGGACTCCGGCGATCGCGGCGACGGCGAAGCCGACGAGCGCCGCCTCGACGGTTTGCCAGGTGGCGAGCAGGATGGAGCCGTCGCCAAAGGCGCGTGCGCCGGCGACGAGGATGTCCGAGGGGCGGGAGAAGGTGTCGCTCGGCAGCGCTCCGGCGCGGCCACCGACTTCCCACAGCGCCACGAGCAGAGCCGGAATCGACGCGCCTCGAATCCTTCGCTTCATCGCGAGTGCCCCTGGAGCAGGCCGAACAGGCGGTGGCGGTGCGCGAGGAAGCGTGGGTCCTCGCGCGTTTCCAGCTGGCTGCGCGGCCGCGGGATCCCGATTTCGATCATCGCGGCAACATGTCCGGGATTGCTGGCGAGCGCGATCACGCGGTCTCCCAGATAGATCGCCTCCTCCAGATCATGCGTGATGAACACGACCGTTGTGTGAGTCTCGGCGGCGAGCCGCACGACTTCGTCCTGCAGCGTTTGCCGCGTGATCGCGTCGAGCGCGCCGAAGGGCTCGTCCATCAGCAGCAGGCGGGGCTCCTGGGCGAGGCTGCGCGCGATCTGGACGCGCTGCTGCATCCCGCCGGAAAGCTGATTGGGATGCTGATGCGCCGCATGCCCCAAGCCGGTTTTCGCCAGCAATTCCCCGATTCGCTCGTCCCTCCTTGAGCTCGCAACTCCGCAGGCTTCGAGGCTGAGCGCGATGTTGCCCTTTACGGTGCGCCACGGCAAAAGCGCCTTCGAATAGTCCTGGAAAACGATGGCGCGATCGCGCGATGGACCCGTGATGGGCCGGCCTTGGTAGATGATCTCTCCGGAGGAGGGCGAAAGCAGGCCCGCGATCAAGCGCAGTAGGGTCGTCTTGCCGCAGCCGGACGGCCCGATCACACAGAGGAATTCGCCCTCCGCCACATCGAAGCTGACGTCCGAAAGCACCGGCCGGCGCCGGTCGTCGAGTCCGAAGGACAAGGACACTCCGCGCAGCGACAGGACGGGTTCGGCGCCGTTTCCCCGGCGGGCGCCGCCGTTCCCGGCGATGACCGATGGCCCGCTCCCGGTCACGACGTGCGAGGGGCGCGTTGGGTCGGTGAATGTAATGCGGTCATTTGCTGGCACGCCCCGCCGCGAAGGATAACCACTCCGCCCGCCCGCGGCAATCTGGCGACCAGCAAGCCAAAAGAAAGCCCGCGCGGCGCGCGGGCTCTTCCTGGCGTTGCGAAGCTCAGCGCTTCTGCGCGTCGTGCTTCTCGCGGTAGACGCGGCGGCTTTGCCGGTTCTCCGCCTTCTGGATGTGACGCTCTTCGCGAGGACCCATGCGGCCATCGGCGCCGGCGCGCGCTTCCGCGCGGTCGGCGCGCGCCTGCCCGCGCTCGAGCCTTCCGACCTCGCGGTTGGTGAGCTGGCCGGACTGGATACCCTGCTCGATGCGCCGCTCCTGGTTGACGTTGCGCTGCACGTCCGCCTGCATGCGCTGCGAAGACGCGGAGTTGGGGTTGCCCCTGGCCGCGTTGCTTTGGAGCCTGTTGATCTGCCGGCTTTCCTGGTTCTGCGCGCGCCGGATGCGCCCCTTCTCGGCAGGAGTCAGCTTGCCGTCCTTCATGGCGTTCGATTCCATGCGATCGATGCGCGCTTCTCCCCGCTCGAGCCCCGAAGCTTCGCGAGTGTTCAGCGACCCGCTTTTCAGCCCCTGCTCGATGCGCTGCTGCTGGTTGACGTCGCGCTGCACTTCCGACCCTGCCGTCTGGGCCACGGCCCCGACCGAGAACAGGCCCGCGAGCACCGCCACGCTTGCCATCGTTGCTGTTTTCATTTGACCTCCTTGACTTGGGAAAGCCTCCCTCGGGCATACAACGCCTTCGCGCTCCGGCGGTTTATCGGAAAACTGTAAAAGCCTGTAACAGCTCGTCTCGTTTCGCCGCCCCCGGCCGCGCTTTGACCGCTTCCGGGTCGTCGTGGCAGCATACACCCGAGCGATAGAGGGCAAGATCAAGCGACTGGGAGGAGGTTGGCATGGATCCAATGGCAACACTCGCGCTCGCCACCGTCGTCTTTCTCGCCACCCACTACGTTTCGAGCACGCCGTTGCGCCCGGGTCTGGTGAGCGTCCTCGGCGACAACATTTATCTGGGGCTCTATGCGGCGGTTTCTTTGGTCGCGCTCGGCTGGATGATCTGGGCTTATTCGAAAGCCCCATTCGAGCGCCTGTGGTGGGCAGACGAGTTCAAGGCATGGGCGATCGTGTTCATGCCCGTGTCGTTCGTGCTGCTCGCCTGCGGCCTTCTTTCTCAAAGCCCAAGCGCGGTTCGCCAGGAAGGCACGCTGCGCTCGCTGCGCGAGGCGCACGGCATCCTGCGGGTCACGCGCCATCCGGTCCAGTGGTCGATTGCGCTCTGGGCGCTGCTGCACCTCGTTGCGCGCGGCGACGCCGCATCGGCGATCTTCTTCGGGGGTTTCGCGCTGCTCTCGATCTCGGGAACGATGCTGATCGACGCACGCAAGGCCAGGACGATCGGCGCGGACTGGCAGCGCTTCGCCGCAACCACCTCCAACATCCCGTTCGCGGCGATCATCCAGGGTCGCAACCGGTTCCGGTTCCAGGAAATCGGCTGGCGGAGAGTCCTCGCCGGGCTCGCGATCTATTTCGTCCTCCTGTTCGCCCATCCGTACCTCTTCGGCGTGCGTCCGTACTGACTTCCTCCAGGTCCAGCGGGCGGGGTACTCTGCCTGGACCACCCTGTCGCGACTGCGCCACACGGCTTACAATCGCGGTTTTCAGCTCGAACGCTCATGACCCGGGAAGAAATCCTCGCCGCGCCCAGACAGCCGGCGTTTGCAGCCGGCACGCTGACCGAGCGGCTCATCGCCGAAACGCAAGGGCCGGTAGGCTGGCTCACTTTCAACAATCCCGCGCGCAGGAATGCGGTTTCCATCGACATGTGGGAAGCGATCCCCAAGGCACTCGACCGCTTCGAGCAGGACCCGAAGATCCGCGTCATCGTCCTGAAGGGCGAAGGCGACAAGGCCTTCGTTTCCGGCGCGGATGTGTCGCAATACGAGAAGCAGCGCTCCACCGCCGAGGGCATCCAGCACTACGAGGAGATCGCCGGCCGCGTGCAGGAGCGCTTCCAGGGCTGCGACAAGGTGATGATCGCGATGATCCGGGGCTACTGCCTCGGGGCGGGGATCAATATCGCACTCTGCTGCGATCTGCGCATCGCGGCGGAAGACGCCCGGCTCGGCATTCCCGCAGCCAGGCTCGGTCTGGGCTACCGCGCATCGTCGCTGAAGAATCTCGTGGACACGGTGGGGCCCGCCCACGCGCGCGAAGTGCTCGTCACCGGGCGCCACTTCGACGCCGGGGAGGCGAGGCAAATGGGCCTGGTGCACCGCGTGGCGAAGGCCGCCGAGCTCGAATCGCTCACGCTCGAGTACTGCGCGATGATCTCGGAGAACGCGCCGCTCACGATCCGCGCCTCGAAACGCATCGTGCGCGAGCTGCTGAAGATCCCGTATGACGCGAAGGCCTGCGCCGCGCTCGTCAAGGAATGCTTCGAGAGCCAGGACTACATCGAGGGCCGCCGCGCCTTCATGGAGAAGAGGAAACCGGTTTTCCAAGGGAAATAGCCGCGCTCCAGCTTCCGTCAAGAGAAGCAATGCGCGAACAACGAGGAGGAGTCATGAAAAGAGTATCAAGAGCACTGCTCACAGCCTTCGCGCTCGCCCTGGCCGGCGGCGCATTCGCACAAGGCACCTACCCCAGCCGGCCGGTGACGATGGTCGTGGGTTTTGCGCCCGGTGGTGGCACCGACACGGTCGCGCGCATCCTGGCCAAGAACGTCGGCGCGAGCCTCGGGCAACAAGTCGTTGTCGAGAACAAAGCCGGCGCCGGCGGCAATATCGCGACCGACTACGTCGCGCACGCTGCGCCGGACGGCTACACCATCCTGCTCGGCAATGTCGGCTCGCTTTCGGTCGCGCCGCACATCATCTCGAACCTGACCTACGATCCGCTTCACGATCTCACGCCTATCACGATGGCGGTGGTCTTCGCCAACGTGCTCGTCGTGCAGCCCTCGCTTCCCGTGCATACGCTTGCCGATTTCGTCAAGCTTGCCAAAGTTAAACCGGGCACCGTCACTTACGGGTCCTCCGGAATAGGCGGCGCCGGCCATCTGGCCGGAGAGCTGCTGAAGACGATGGCCAAGATCGATATCGTGCATGTGCCCTACAAGGGCGGCGGCCCGGCCATGCAGGGAATGCTGGGAGGGCAGGTTCAGGCCATTTTTGCGACGCCGGTATCGTCGGGCACGCAACGCAAAGCGGGCAAGGTCCGCGCGATCGCCACTACCGGACCGAAGCGTGCGGAGCTGCTCCCCGACGTCCCCACCGTGGCCGAATCGGGCTACCCCGGCTACGAAGCGATGAACTGGTATGCGTATATGGCGCCGGCGAAGACGCCCAACGAGATCGTCATGCGACTCAATCGGGAAATCGTGAAGGCGCTCGCGGCGCCGGAGGTCATCGCGCTGCTCAACAAGCAGGGACTGGAACCCAGCTCGAGCAGTCCCGAGGAGCTGGGCCGCTACATCAAGAGCGAGTACGAAACCTGGGGCAAGGTGGTAAAGCAGGCGGGCATCAAGGTGCAGTGACGACGATCTTGCCGAGGTGTGCGTTGGATTCCATGTACTCCTTCGCCGCGGGCAGCTCGGCGAAGGAGTACACGCGATCGATCAGCGGCTTGATCTTCCCCTCGGCGATGAAGGGAAGCACGTCGGCGGCGAAGCCGCGCACGGTCACCGCGCGCTGCTCGGCCGTGCGCAGGCGGTTGCTGACCCCGAAGAGCGTCAGGCGCTTGGTGTGCAGCGCCTCGAGGTCGATCTCGCTCTTCAGGACGCCGTCCACGTAGCCCACGGTCGCGTGCCTGCCCTCGTAAGCGAGAGCCCGGATCGTCTCGGCGAACACCGAGCCGCCGACGTTGTTGACGACGAGGTTGGCGCCCTTGCCGCCGGTCGCCTTCATCACCGCCTCGGCGAAATCTCCGGCGCGCGTGCGGATACCGACGTCGAGCCCTTGCGCTTTCAGCTTACCGAGCTTCTCCTCCGAGCCCGAGGTTCCGATCACCTTGGCGCCGAGCGCCTTGCCGGTCTGCAGCGCGGCGACGCCGACTCCGGCCGAGATTCCGGTGACGAGCAGCCATTCGCCCGCCTTGAGCCTGCCTTGCGCTACCAGCATGTCGTGCACAACCATGAAGACGAGCGGGATCGATCCCGCTTCCTCCCAGCCGAGGTTCTTCGGCACGACGAGGGCCTCGCGCGCGTCCATGAGCGAATACTCGGCGAAGCCCCCGGCGCAGCGTCCCATGACGCGCTCGCCCGTCTTGAAGACGCTGACGCCGGCGCCCGTCTTCGTCACTTCGCCCGCGCCCTCGCCGCCTGCGGCCTTGGCCGGGCCGCCCGCCTTGACGCTGTGCCCGACGATGAACTCGCCGCGGTTCAGGCCCGCCGCGCGCATGCGCACCAGCAGCTGTCCCGGCCCGGGTTCGGGCACCGGCGCATTGCGCAGCTCGAGCACGGTCTTTCCGGATTCGGGACGGATCCAATACGATTTCATGTCATTGCCTTCCAGAGAAATGCGCCGACGCACGGCGCAGATAGAGATTGTTCGCCATCAGCGAGCTTATCACGAGGGTGGCGCCGGCGATCTCGACCGGCTCGAAGCGCACTCCCTGGGCGAAGCGCACCGTGAACGTCACCACCGGCATCAGGTTGACGAGCAGCATGGTGTTGACCGCGCCGATCCTCTGGATGCCGGCGTTCCAGCACACCATGGAAACGACGATGCCGCCGAACGTGAGATAGGCGAGGTGCCAGCCGACCGACGCGAGCGCGGCCGCGCTTGGAACCGCCGCCTTGCCGGCCGCGACCAGCAGCGCGGTCACGACGACGCAGCCGATCGAACCCGGAATGATGGTGAGCGTGGTGAAACGCAGCGCCGACCAGCCTTTGAAATTCTCCACCGACATGGTATAGGTCACGAAGCAGATCGCCCCGAGAATCACCACGAGATCCCCCGCGAGCTCGCCGCTTCCGAGGAGACGATGCGGATCGCCGCGGGTGACGACCGTGACCACTCCCGCAAACGCGACCACGACGCAGCCGAGCGTGAAATTCGAAGGCCGCCTGCCGCGCACCGCCCAGTCCGCGAGCGCTGTCATGGACGGCTGCAGCGCGATGATGATGACGGCGTGCTCCGGCGTGGAGAGCGAAATGCCGAGGAAGACGAGCATGGGCGAAGCGCACATGCCGACGAGACCGAAGAACGCCGCCGCCCGGAAGCGGCCATAGTACGAGAGCGCAGCCGGCCCTTCCAGCCATGCGAGCAGCGCGACAAGCGCGAGCGTGCCGAGCGTGTAGCGGATCTCCGTGACGTGAAAGGCGTCGACCGAGGCGAACGCCTCCTTGGCGACCGGGAGCTGCGCGCCCCACAGCAGCACCGTGAGGGAGACGAGGAATACTCCCTGCGCGAAGCGGGACTTCATGTGGGCGCGGCCGGGCCCGGGTCGGTTTCTATAGCTTTTCGTCCCAGTGAAACCGGTGCAGCATCCGGTGGGGCACCGGCGTGAAGAGCAGCGCTGCGGTGACGATGAAGACGAGCCCCGCGTGGAGCGTGGTGTTCAACCGCCCGGATCATCATCCCTTGAGCCTGTCCCCCGCCGCCCCGATCCCGTCGAGATACATCTCCCACACCGCAAGATTTCTCTCGCACGCCGCCACCACCGCCTCCTCCATGTGCAGCCGTTTCGCAAAGCGCTCGACCGCACGCCAGCCCGCATCGGAGTGCGCGATGTCCGCCTTCTCGTGCAGCTCGAAGAACTCGAGCTCGCCATCCGACAGTCCGAAGAGCTTCCCCCAGCGCTCGCGCTCCAGGCCGAACCAGCCGTGCTTTTTCATGACCCCGGTGCCGTAGCCCGGGACGTTCGCCCGTTCCGCGCAGGTGTTGGCGACGATCCCCTCCAACCAGTGGCGGTTCGCCATCAGGCCCTCCCACGCGGCCCAGGCGAGCTGCGTAGACGCGATCGGTGCGGCCGCGCGGATCTCGTTCCGCTTGAGACCGATCTTCGTGCCCAGGTCCTCGAGGATCTCCCAGTGCGCCCTGCCCCGCCCGTGCTCGTGGTCGGCGATGACCTCCTCGCTGCACGCGCGGATGATGCCGATTCGCGTGTCCCAGTCAGGGCAGTTGGCCGCCACCTTGAGCTTCAGCACCGAGTTGCGCTGGCGCGTGTTCAGGCGATGCTGCATCGCGAACATGCGCGCGCGACCCCGGGTCATTTCCTCCTGAAAATAGCGCGTGCGCCGGCAGAAGTCGTCGACCGTCTTGTCGAGGCGCGCAAGCACGCCTTTCATCGGCAGAAAGTCGCGTTCGCGCATGCGCCGCCCGGGAGCCGGATGATGCACATCCCGGCGATAGCGCGGCCCGCAATGCGAGGACGGTCTACATCGCACACGACTGCGGCACTGATCCAGCGGCTCGGCATCTTTCCTCCCCGGGCACGGCTCGCGGCGGGCTCTACTTGCTCCGTCCCGGGCGGGCCCTGCCGCGCTTGCGGCGCGAAGCGGACTTGTGCGCGACTTTCCTGGGCACGTAGCCGATCGCCTCGACTTCCAGCCCGCAGTCCATGGGCGTGCGTCCCGCCTGGATGCGCGTCCTCGCGGGAAGGGTCTCGCGGCTGGAAAAGTAGCCGCGGTAGATGCGGTCGAACTCCTCGGACTGCCGCTGGTCCTTCAACCATACGATCACCTTAAGCAGGCAGTCCATGTTCGAGCCTGCGTCCTCGACCAGCTTTTTCATGTTGTCCATCACCAGGCGCACCTGCTGCTCGAACGGCGGATTGGGAAACGGCGGGATCGGCAGACCCTTCTCCCGCGCCTCGCGCACCTGCCGGCTGAACTCCGCGTCGAAGGGCGGCAGTCCGGAGACGAAGATGAGGTCGCCATAGCGCACGCACAGGTTGAAGGGCGCGTTGGAGGACGGCAGGCCGGCGTCGTAGATCTGCTTTTCCATCTTGTGCTCCCCTCGGGCTCGGGGCTCGGAGCCTGCAAGCGCGTCCTTGCCGGTTCCGCCCCGGAGGATGGGAATAGTATGATGCGTCGGTTCGCCGTGCAATAAACACCATGCAAGGATTCGACAATCAGATCTCGCGCCGCGACTGGCTCAAGTGCGCCGCAGCCCTGCTTCTCGGAGGAACGATGCCCTCAAGCCACGCCGCGCCCGCGCTCCTGGAGCGGCGCATTCCGAAAACCGGCGAACATATTCCGGCGGTCGGCCTCGGAACCTGGCAGGTGTTCGACGTCGCGGGAGATGCGAAGGAACTGGGGCAGGCCCGTGAAACCCTCAAGACCTTCGTGCACCTGGGCGGCCGACTGGTGGACAGCTCACCGATGTACGGCTCATCCGAATCCGTGACCGGGCAGCTGGCCGCCGAGCTGGGCTTGCGGTCGAAGCTCTTTATTGCGACCAAGGTGTGGACGAGCGGCAAGCAGGCGGGGATCCGCCAGATGGAAGACTCGATGAAGAAGCTGCGCGTCGAACGCCTCGACCTGATGCAGGTGCACAATCTCGTCGACGCGCCGACGCACCTGGCGACGCTGCGCGAATGGAAGAAGGCCGGCCGGGTAAGGTATATCGGCGTCACCCACTACAACGCGGGCACGCACGAGGATCTCGAGAAATTCATCAGGCCCGGCGACATCGACTTCGTGCAGCTCAACTATTCCCTGGCCGAGCCCCAGGCCGGGCAGCGCCTGCTGCGCGCCGCGGCGGACAGCCGCACGGCGGTCATCGTGAACCGGCCTTTCGCCGAAGGAGCGATGTTCGGCCGCGTCAAAGGCAAGCCGTTGCCGGCATGGGCGAGGGAGATCGGCGTCGCGAGCTGGGCGCAGCTGTTCCTCAAGTGGATACTCGCAAATCCGGCAGTGACCTGCGCCATCCCCGGCACGCGCAATCCCAAGCACGTCGCCGACAATCTCGGCGCAGCCTCGGGTCCGCTTCCGGACGAGGCGATGCGGACGATGATGCTGGACTATTTCGAGTCGCTGTAGCTACGCCCGCTCGACGGAGATCCCTCGTCGCCGCTCACGGCTCCTCGGGATGACCGCTGCATCCGCAGCGGTCACTTGGGCGGCGCCGGCCACTGGATATAGGGCGGTTTCGGCTCCTTGTCGGGCGGCAGATAGGCGCGCGCGGGCGCACCGGCAGGGCCGAGGTTCCTGATGTACCGGTACATCGCCCGCAGATCCGGCTCGGTCATCGCGTTCAGGTTGAACCACGGCATGGGCGGGCGAGTCTTCAGTGCCTTGGCATACTTGACCCAAGCGTCCTCGCGCATTTTGGACACAGTGAGGCGCAGATTGGGTGGATAGGTGGTCCCCCAGGGCCCGCGGAAGCCGAGCGGGCCGCTGCCGAGCAGCCAGTCCTTTTCCGGCACGTTGCCGTCGCGCGGCGCGTAGCCGTCGGTGTGGCAGTCGTTGCATCCGCCGATCACGACCAGATAGCGGCCGCGGGCGAGCGGGCTGCTGCCGGCGGATTTCGCATCCTGAGCCAAGGCGGTCCAGGATGCGGAGAGCGTCGCGGCTGCCAAGGCGGCGCACGCGACAACTTTTCGTCTCATGACGTTCCTCCCTTTGACATTTTCGAATTGGTTGCGCTTGAACGCGCCGGGCGATGATGGCAGGCCCCGGGAAAAGCGTCAACGCCGGTTCGCTGACCGCCGAAAAGAAAACGGCCCGGCGTCTGCCGGGCCGTTTTCCCTTTGCGACGAGGATTGCGTCGCAGGCTCAGAACTCAGCGACGGCCGTGATCGTGATCGTCGTCGTCGCCATCCCGATCGCCTTCCCGTTTCGGCGAGCGGATGATCTCGTAAGTGACGTTGTCGCCGTGCTGATGGGTGTAGAACACGCGCCAGCCGTCCTTGAATGGCCGCGGCTCCTTGGCGCCGAGCAGGCCGTGCGGCGAGGCGTCACCGTCGGAAACGTGGATACCGGTGAGCTCGTTGTCGCCGTCGTTCTGGAAGCCGGTGGTGCCTTGCAATCCCGAGTCGATGGTTGCAGAAGGATCGCGGCCCTGCGCGATGATGCGGACCGGCTGATTGGAGGGATCGGCGTAGTCCATCCGGACGTCGAGCATCCAGCCGGAGTCGAGGGCGTTGCGATCCTTGTGCAAGCCGTCGCCAGCGTCTTCGACAAACACGATCCGGTTTTCGTCCCAGAACGCCACGTTGTCGAAGCCCGTATGCACGACGTCGCCTTTATAGAACAGCGTCAGCTTGCCGGTATCGGCCGAGGGACTCCACTGGCTCAGCTTCTGCACGCCGCCGAACCCGCCGAAGTCCGATCCGGCCGTGGTCGTGGCGCTGGTGTCGCCGGTCTCATCGAAGAAGAACTCGCGGAAATGGCTGCCGGGACGGAACAGGCCGTTTTCGGGCCGCTTGAACGGCGTCGCCAGTTTGGTCTTGGCGAGAGCGTTGGCGTTGAACGGCGCAAACCCGTCCGCATCGGTGTCGTGGATCGTCACCCAATGGGTATCGAACACGATCCCGTAGGTATGCAGATCCTTGATGTCCTGCGTCAGGGCGTTCGTGCCGTCGAACGCTATCGGCCCGGGGTGCGCCTTGGACATCACCTGCAACGCCTGCAACTTGCCGCCTTGCCCCAGGTTGTGCTTGTCCTTGGGCACGAAACGGTAGATGAAGCTGTTCGGCACGCGAGCACCGTTGACGGTGGCGCCGCCGATGTCTTCCGCCATCCAGATGTTGCCGTCGGAGTCCGCCTGGATGCCTTCATAGCCTCCTCGCCCCATCACGCCCGAGATGTCCTCGACGAACGAGGGGAAATCCAGGGTCGCCTGCCACACGCCTCCCGCAGTGCCGCCGCCGAATTCGTTCGTCAGGAGCAGGCGTGCCGACCACGGATACCAGGTGATACCGTCAAATCCGCCCGGCAGCGGTGTTCCGTTGCCGTCCGTGGTTGCAAGAACGGTGACGCGATGCACCGCATCGGCGTCGAGGTTGACGCGGGTGAGTACCCCCAGCGGCCCCCCCTCGTGGGGCTGGAATAGAAAGCGGCGACCGTAGTCGTAGTTCGGGTCGGCGCCCTTCAACCCGTGCAGCACTAGATAGACATTCTTATCGGGCTCGGTCTTTGTGGCCTCGATATTGCTGCCTAGAGCCGGCACAAGGTTGGGCTGGTTATTGAGATAGCCGTAGTACGTCACCAAGCCGGTGGGATTTTCCACCGGCATCGAGCCTTGCGCGCGCACGATCTGCGCGAGCTCGGGCGAAAGCACGGTGGGCGAAGTGACGCCCGGCAGCTTGGGGTTGGCATCGGGGACGTGCGTCAGATGCTGAGCGAGCGCCGCGGCGCCGTTCAGCGCAAGCGGAAAAGCGATCAGCGAAGCGATCGCAGTCTTTCGGAATTGCATGGCTGCTCCTTTTTACGTCGTTGAAGGGAGCGGCCACCTTAGAGTTCGCCCGTGACATGCGTATTAAGCCGGGGCGGGATGCGCCGGGTCTTGTCGACTCCCATGTCGCCGGCTGTCATACTCCTGCAATCAGCAAGTCCAGCGTGCGTACCCTTTACCTACTCATCTTCGTCACGCTGCTCAACCATTCGGCGTTTGCCGGAACGCGGGTGGCGGTGTCCCTCTATGCCCTGCACCTCCATGCAACTCCGTTCACGGTCGGGGTGCTGATGGCGCTCTACGCGATCCTGCCGATGCTGTTCGCCGTAAGCATGGGGCGTTTCTCGGATCGCATCGGGGCGCGCGTGCCGATGCTTGCGGGATCGATCGTGCTCGCGCTGGGGACGGTCATCCCGTACCTATGGGAAAGCCTCGCCGCGCTGTACGCGGCGAGCGTGCTGATCGGCTCCAGCTTCATGATGTACCACCTCACCTATCAGAACATCGTCGGCTACCTCGGCAAGCCGGAAGATCGTCCCGTGAATTTCAGCCTCGCCGCGCTCGGCTTCTCCATCTCGGGGTTCACCGGTCCGATGATCGCGGGGTTCGGCATCGATTGGATCGGACACGCCGCGACTTTCGCAGCGCTCTCCGTGTTTCCGCTTGTTCCGATCGCCGTGCTGGGTCTAAACCGGCTGCGCCTCCCGCGCCCGGCGCGCGGTGCGACGCCGGACCCTGGTCGCAGCGTCGCCGACCTGCTGCGGCATCGCGAGCTGCGCCCCATCTTCATCGCGAGCGGCCTGCTCGCAACCGCCTGGGACATGTTCACCTTCGCGATGCCGATCTACGGCTCGCGCATCGGACTGTCGGCCTCGAGCATCGGACTGGTGCTCGGAGCATTCTCGGTCGCGACGTTCGTGATCCGCGTTTTCCTCCCCGCGATTTCCCGGCGGCTGACGGCCTGGCCGCTCCTCACCGTGTCCCTCGCAACCTCGGGAACGACCTATCTGCTCTTCCCGTTGCTCGAGCGCGCCGGGCTGCTTATGGGGCTCGCCTTCCTGCTCGGCCTCGGCCTGGGCATGTCGCAGCCGATGGTGATGTCGCTCCTGCACGACGTTGCACCGCAGGGAAGGGCGGGCGAGGCGGTCGGCGTGCGCATGACGCTTGTCAACATGAGCCAGGCGGGGATGCCGCTCCTCTTCGGCGCGCTCGGCGCCGCCCTGGGAATCGCGCCGGTTTTCTGGGCCACGGCCGTTCTTCTTTGCGCCGGCGGCCTCTACGCACGCCGCCAAAGGTAGAATCCCCGGATGGACCTTGCCGCCATGCGCGAGGAATACATGCGCGCCGGGCTCGACGAAAGCAGTCTCGCGCCGGATCCCTTCGCGCAGTTCGGCAGCTGGCTCGACGACGCGTTGCGCTCGGGCGTTCACCTGCCCAACGCGATGACGCTCGCGACCGCAAACAAGACGGGACGCCCGTCCGCGCGGACCTTGTTGCTGAAGGGATTCGATTCGCGGGGTTTTGTCTTCTATACCAACTACCGCAGCCGCAAAGGCAGGGAGCTCGAGGAAAATCCGCAGGCGATGCTGCATTTCTGCTGGGAGGAGCTGGAACGGCAGATCGGCATCGAGGGCACGGTCGAGCGGGTTTCCGCCGACGAGTCCGACGAATATTTCGCGACCCGTCCCTTGGGGAGCCGGCTGTCGGCGCTCATTTCACCGCAGAGCGAGACGGTGCCGAGCCGGGATTTTCTGGAAACGGCTTTCAAGGACGCATCCAAACGCTGGCGGGATTCGCCGCCCCGTCCCGGCCACTGGGGAGGCTTCCGGCTTGCGCCTCTTTCGTTCGAGTTCTGGCAGGGCCGCAAGGATCGCCTGCACGACAGGCTTCGCTACCGGCCCGCCGGCGGCGCCTGGAAAATCGAACGGCTGGCGCCGTGACGGCCGCCAGCCGCTTCGTTGTGGGGGCGGGCGACCGTTTTGGAGGCGGCGCCGGGCCCGTGCAAGCCAGAGCGTTTGCTCAGCGCTTTGCGAGCATCTGCTTTTGGAACTCCGCTGCGGTGTAGCTCGGCGACAGATCGCCCAGACCGCTGTCGAGCGATTCTCCGGCGATGTGGTATGCGGCGTCCGCAACGTTCTGGAATTCCGCCGCGGCGTAAGTGGCCGGCAGGTCGCCCAGGCCGCTGTCAAGCTTCTCGCCCACGACCGAGCGCTGGAATTCAACCGCCGCGTAGGTGGCCGGCAGATCGCCCAGGCCACTGTCTAGCTTTTCGCCTACGACCGAGCGCTGGAATTCAACCGCAGCGTAGGTGGCCGGCAGATCGCCCAGTCCACTGTCTAGCTTTTCGCCCACGACCGAGCGCTGGAATTCAACCGCAGCGTAGGTGATCGGGAGATCGCCCAGCCCGCTGTCTAGCTTTTCGCCCGCGACCGCGAGCTGGAACTCGCTCGCTGTGTAGTTCGGCGACAGTTTGCCCAAGCCGCTGTCGAGCTTCTCTCCCACGACAGATCCGCGCTGCCCGGCGAAGGACGCCGACGCGAGAAACAAGGCCACCATCGAGGCAAGCGTAAGAACTTTTCCTGTGCTCATTGCAATCTCCTTTCGGTCTGTGCCGTCAGCAGACGTCGCCTGCTTCCAGCCCTTCGCATTCAAAAAGCCTCCCACACCCCCCAGTGAGCAAGACTGATGCCAGGACAGGAATGTGCATTTATTCCGGTTTCCCCCCCTTTGCGAGGCTGCCCGGCGCCCTCTGCGGATCTTTGGCGTCCGGATTCCGACAGTCGGCCGTTTGATAGGATTGCCGAATGAGGGGAGCGACGGCTTGTCCCTGAGCTTCGTGCACACGGCGCTGGGCCGGTTCATCCGGGTTGACCGCGGCGAAGTCGCGGCATCGCTTTGGTCATTCGCCTGTTTCTTCTGCGTGCTGTGCGGCTATTACATCCTGCGGCCCCTGCGCGACGAAATGGGCGTCCAGGGCGGGGTGGAGAATCTTCCGTGGCTGTTTTCCGCGACATTCGCCGCGATGCTGGCGGCGGTCCCGCTGTTCGGCTTTGCCGCGGCCCGGCTGCCGCGTCGCCGGCTGGTCCCCTGGACCTACCTCTTTTTCATCGCCAACGTTCTCGTTTTCTACGTCCTGTTCCGCGCGCCGGTGGCGCCGGCTGCGGTGGCGCGCGCATTCTTCATCTGGGTAAGCGTATTCAACCTGTTCGTGGTGTCGGTGTTCTGGAGTCTGATGGCGGACCTGCACCGTCCCGAGCAGGCGGCGCGCCTCTTCGGCTTCATCTCGGCCGGCGGCAGCTGCGGAGCGCTCGCCGGGCCGTCGCTCACCGCCTTGCTTGCGGCGCCGCTCGGCACGGCGAACCTGCTGCTCGTTTCCTGCGCATTTCTCGGTCTTGCGCTGGTCTGCATTCGAGCGCTGCTGCGGCGGGGGGGCGCTGCCGGCCCCCCGGCAGGCGCCTCAGAGCCAGGCGTGGAGATCGGCGGCACCGCCTGGTCGGGGGTGTCAGTCATGCTGCGCTCGCCCTACCTGCTCGGAATCGTTGCGTGGGTACTGCTCTACGCGATATTGCTGGGCTTCGTCTATTTCGAGCTGGCCAAGCTGGTTGCGGCGAACTATTCCGATCCGGGAGAGCGCACTTCCCTGTTCGCGCAAATCGATCTCGCCGTCAACGTGCTCACGCTTCTCGGCCAGCTTTTCGTCGTGGCGAAGTTCGTCGAGAAGCTCGGCGTTGGCGTCGCGCTCGCGCTGCCAGCCGCGCTCGGGATAGCCGGCTTCGCCGCCATCGGTGTCGCGCCGGTGCTCGCCGTCCTGGTCGTCTTCCAGATCGTGCGCCGAGCGGCCGACTACGCCATCGCGCGTCCGGCGCGCGAGATGCTGTTCACAGTGGTCGGGCGCGAGCAGAAGTACAAATCCAAGAACTTCATCGATACGGTCGTGTTCCGCGGCGGCGATGCCGCGAGCGGCTGGATCTACGCCGCGCTGAAGAGTCTGGGCCTCGGCCTCGCCGGATTCGCGCTCGTGGCGATTCCGGGCGCGGTCCTATGGCTCGCCCTGGGGCTGTGGCTCGGAGGGCGGCACCACCGCCTGCGTGCGCTGGAAGGCTGAGGGCTGCGGCGACACCCGGCGCGCAGGGAACTTCGCCGTGAAACGGCTGCCCTGGCCCGGCGTGCTCTCGATCTCGAGCGTTGCCTGATGCCGCGCGAGGGCGTGCTTGACGATGGCAAGTCCCAGCCCGGTGCCGCCGGATTCGCGCGAGCGGCCGCGGTCGACCCGATAGAAGCGCTCGGTCAGGCGAGGAATGTGCTCTGCTTCGATCCCGGGCCCGGTATCCTCGACCCCGAATTCCGCCCCCTTCTCCGAGTCACGCCATACAAGGCGCACCTCGCCCCCCGGCGGCGTGTAGCGCACCGCGTTGCTGACAAGGTTGCCGAAGGCGCTGGCGATCTCGGATTCGCTGCCGAGCAGGTCGAAGCCGGGCGCAGCATCAAGCAGGATGCGGTGGCGCCCTCCCGAGAGCGCCTCGGCTTCACCGCGGACGCGTGCAAGAAGCGAAGTGACGTCGACACGATCGTCGTGCGGGGGCTCGGGCGCGGACTCAAGGGAAGATAGCGTCAGCAGGTCTGCGATGATGCGCTGCATGCGCCGGCCCTGCTCGGCCATGAGGTTCAGGTAGTCGCGCGAGCGCTCGGGATCGAGCTTGAGTTCCCGGACCGTTTCGAGAAACCCCACGAGCACGGTCAAGGGCGTGCGCAGCTCATGGGAGACGTTGGCCACGAAGTCCCGCCGCATCGTCTCGACCCGCGCGAATTGCGTCACGTCGCGCGACAGCAGAAGCAGCTGCGAGTCGACATAGGGCACAAATTGCACGGACAGAATCAATCCGTCCCCGCGGGCGGTCCGCAACTGCAGAGGCTTGCAGTAATCGGCGGTGGCGACATACTCGACGAACTCGGGCTCGCGCACGAGATTGGTGATCGCCTGCCCGACGTCGCCCTTCGCGTCGATGCCGAAGTGCGCTTCGCAGGAATCGTTGCACCAGACGATGCGGTGTTCGGCGTCGAGGATAGCCACCCCGTAGGGAAGCGCGCGGCCGGCCTGCCGCGAGCGCGCCAGCGAGCGGGCCAGCTGATGGCGCTCGCTCACCTCGGCGCGCTGCCTGCGATAGAGCAGCGTGAACACGTCCTTCCAGGCGCCACTGCCCTCGGGCACCGAATCGGCAAGCGAGCCCGAGGCCCAGTCTCGCAGCTTGCCCAGGTTCCATGCGTGATGAACGACCAAGGCGCCGAGCCCGACGGAAAAAACCCCCCAAGCCCACGCTGCGCCCCACAGCAGCCCGGCCCCGAGCGCCGGAACCAGGAGAAGGAAAACGACGACTGCGGTTCTGATCAGAGACTGGCTCATGCCCGACCGCGAAACAGCGTGGCTGCTATTATCGCATGACTCAGTCACCAGTCCGGTCGCGCCCGATCCTGGGCCAGACAGGAACACCTCACCGAGCATTCACGGGCGGCAGCGCGCGCTGCCGCGCAATCGTTTCAAGCCGGACGAATTCGCCCGGGCCACACCTTCGCCTAACTGAGGCAAAGCGCAGTCTGCGCGATGAGCGCGCCAAAGCCGGCGCCGGCGAGCACGTCGCTCGGATAGTGCAGGCCGAGGACGAGCCTGGATGCCGCGATGAGCAGGCAGAAGGGGACGAGCAGCCATGCGAGCCACGGATAGCCGGCGACGGCCACCATCGTAAACGCCACCGCATGCAGGGTGTGACCGGACGGGAAGCTGAACGCATCCAGCGGGGCAGCGCCGGCGCGTACCGCGGAAACGACTTCGTAGGGCCTCGGACGCGAGGTCCTCGATTTCAGCCACTTGTATATGAGCGTGCAGGCGAAGCCGGTTGCCGCCATGCGCAGCGTCGTCTGCGCTCCCTGCATTCCGTCCGCCAGCATCGCGAGCATCAATGCATACCAGAGAACACCGTCGCCGAGCCGGCTCACGCCCCGGAAGAAAGTCCTCAGGCCGGTGATGCGCGCGCCGTGATTGAAGCGCACGCACAGCGACCGATCCCAGGCGCGTAGTTGCGACAGGCTCGCTTCAAGTCTCGGCATGGACGGACCCCAGGAGGTCGGCGCCGGTCCCGACCCGGGCGGCTTCGGTCGTGCACTTCAGCACGGACTCGAGATCGTCGAAGGTCTTTGCCCAGGTGAGCGCTTCCGCCGCGCTGCGGGCCCCCTGTGCGACGCGCATCCTCAGATCCCGGCTGCGTGCGAGCAGCGCCGCCATCTTGATGAACTCGACGGTTTCCCCGATGGGCGCGAGGAGGCCGCTCACCCAGTGCCGCAGGTGCTGGCGGGCTGCGGCGTAGTCGTAAGCAGCGATGGCGAGACCGCTCGCCATCGCTTCGAGCGTGACGTTGCCGAAGGTTTCGGTGACGCTGGGAAAGAGGAACACGTCCGCGGAGGCGTAGTGGGCGGCGAGATCCTCGCCGGAGCGCATGCCGCAGAAGACGAATTCCGGATAGCGTGCCCGCAACATGGCGCTTTGCGGGCCGTCGCCGACCAGCACCACGCGCACGTCGGTGACGCCGCGCATCGCGTCGGCCGCCGCGACGAAAAGCCCGAGATTCTTCTCGGGAGCAAGGCGCCCGACGTGCAGCACAACGGTCTCGGCATTGCGGCAACCCCAGGCGGCCCGCAGCGCCTCGCTGCGACGGCCGGGGTTGAACAGGCGCGTATCGACGCCGCGGCCGACCACAGAAACGCGTTCGAACGCGAGCGCTTCCAGGCCCGCCTTCATCTCCGCGGTCGGCACCAGGGTGCAATCCGCCCGATTGTGAAGGGCGCGAAGATAGCCTGCAATCAAGCCGGTGAAGAGACCGAATCCGTAGTGCCGGCTGTAGCTGTGAAAATTCGTGTGGAAATCCGTGCTCACGGGGATTCCGAGACGCTTGGCCGCGCCGACTCCGACCCAGCCGAGCGGGCCTTCTGTGACGACGTGCACCAGATCCGGGCGCCACTCGCGCCATGCCTTCTGCAGCGAGCGCCCCGAGATCAGCCCGAGGCGCAGATCGGGATACATGGGAATCGGCACGCCGGGCACCAAGCGCAGGCTCAGCGACGGGTGCGCGGGCGAGGCCGGCTCGGACCGCTGACGCGGCCGGACGAGTTGTACTTCATGGCCGCGCTCGAGCATCGCGTCCACCATCAGGCCTATGGTGCGCGCGACGCCGTTTATTTCCGGGGGGTAGGTCTCGGTGACGACGGCGATGCGCAGCGGCCATTCGCGAGTCCCCGCACGGTCGACAAAGTGAGGGTCCATGGCGTGCACGGTGCACGCGCGAAATGAAACCTGAATGACGCCCGGGTTAAGCTTTCGTGACGCTCAGCCGAACAGGATCAGCGCCCACACCACTGCGACATTGATGAGGCTCAGGAACACCGCGGCGCTGCCGATGTCCTTGGCGCGCTTGGCGAGAAGGTGATTCTCCAGCGAGATGCGGTCGACGGCGGCCTCCACCGCGGAATTCAGCAGCTCGACCACCAGCACCAGCAGCACGGCCGCGACCATCAGGGCTTTCTCGCCCCCGCCCACGGGAAGCAGGAAAGCCGCGGGAACGAGCACGGCGGCGAGCAGACATTCCTGGCGGAAGGCGTCCTCGTGCCGGAACGCCGAAGCCATCCCCTGCAGCGAGTAGCCGAGCGCGTTCCACAGGCGCTGCAAACCGGTCTTGCCCTTGAAAGGACTTTCCTGCATGTGTGAACCCGAATCGCGCCGATTGTAACAAGAGAGACCGCGCGCCCGGGCCCTTTCTCGGGTCGGCCGTCCGAAAGCGCTATTCGCTCGCCAGCAGGGCGAGCAGCTGCTCCTGCGCCGAGTGGGGGATCCTGCCGCGCAGGCGCCTGAGTCGGTAGTCCCCGTCCGCGTCCATCTCCCAGGCCTGGCTGTTGTCGGCGAGGTAGGGCTTGAGGCCCTCCTGGATGACGCGCTGCTTCACCTTGCGGTCGAGCACGGGGATGCACAGCTCGATGCGGCCGAAGAAGTTGCGCCCCATCCAGTCGGCGCTGGAGAGATAGACGTTCTCCTCGCCCGCGTTCAGGAAGTAGAAGATGCGGGAGTGCTCGAGAAATCGGCCGATCACCGAACGCACGCGTATGTTCTCGGAAAGCCCCGGAATCCCGGGCCGCAGCGCGCATACGCCGCGCACGACCAGATCGATCTTCACGCCGGACTGGGAAGCCCGGTACAGGGCTTCGATGATGCGCGGCTCGATCAGCGCATTCATCTTGGCGATGATGTGAGCGGGCTTGCCGCGTCTCGCGTGCTGCGCTTCCCGCTTGACCGCCGCGAGCATGCGCTCGTGCAGCGTGAAAGGCGAGATCCACAGATGGTGGAGCCTGCGTGCGCGCCCGAGACCGGTCAGCTGCTTGAAGACCTCGTTGACGTCCTCGCAGATCTTCTCGTTAGCCGTGAACAGGCCGAAATCGGTGTACAGCCTCGCGGTGCGCGGGTGATAGTTGCCCGTGGAGACGTGCACGTAACGGCGCAGCCTGCCCTCCTCGCGCCGCACCACCAAGGACATTTTGGCGTGAGTCTTGTAGCCGACGACGCCGTACACGACGTGCGCCCCGACCTCCTCGAGCTTTGCCGCCCAGTTGAGATTCGCTTCCTCGTCGAAGCGCGCGAGCAGCTCGACCACCACCGTGACTTCCTTCCCCCGCTGAGCAGCGTCGATGAGGTACTTCATCAGCACCGAATCCGTGCCCGTGCGGTAGACGGTCTGCTTGATCGCCACCACGCTGGGATCCTCGACCGCCTGCTCCAGAAAATCGATCACCGGTGCGAACGACTGGAACGGGTGGTGCAGAAGGACGTCGCCCTTGCGAATGACATGAAACAGGTCCGGGTTACCCTCGAGCGCGCGGGGAACGCCCGGCGTGAACGCGGCGAACTTGAGGTCAGGCTTGTCGACCATATCGGGTACCTGCATCAGGCGGACGAGGTTCACCGGCCCGTCGACGCGGTACAAGTCATCCGTCGCGAGCTGGAACTGCTCGAGCAGGAAGTGCTCGAGCTCGGCCGGCATGTCGTTGGCGACCTCGAGCCGCACCGAATCGCCGAAATGGCGCTGCGGAAGCTCGCCCGCGAGCGCGGTGCGCAGGTCCTTGATCTCTTCCTCGTCGAGGAACAGGTCGCTGTTGCGGGTCACCCGGAACGGGTAGGAGCCGCGAACCGTCATGCCCTGGAACAGCCCCTGGACAAAGGCCTGCAAGACCGAAGTCAGCAGCACGAAGCGGTAAGCGCCGCCCGCGATCTTCCCGGGCAGGAGGATCACTCTCGGAAGCGCCCGGGGTGCCTGCACGATCGCCGTGCCTGAATTGCGCCCAAAGGAGTCGCGGCCTTCGAGCTGGACCGCGAAATTCAGGCTCTTGTTGAGCACCCGCGGGAAGGGATGCGCGGGATCCAGCCCGAGAGGGGTGAGCAGCGGGATCATTTCCCTGCGGAAATAGTTCTGCAGCCAAGAACGCTGCTCGCGAGTCCAGTCGCCTTCGGCGAGGAAGCGCACTCCCTCGTCGGCGAGCGCGGGGAGGATCTCCCTGTTCAGCAGGCGGTACTGGTCTGCGACCAAGGCATGGGCGCGCTCGCTCACCAGGGCAAAGGTCTCGGCGGGCGGCGTCTCCCCCGGGATTTCCAACTCGCCGCCGAGCCTGATCCGCTCCTTGAGCTCGGCGACGCGGATTTCGAAGAATTCGTCCAGGTTGGAAGACAGGATGCAGAGGAAACGAAGCCGTTCGAGCACCGGGACGCGCCGGTCCTCGGCTTGGGCGTATACGCGGCGATCGAACGCGAGAGCGGCGACTTCCCGGGCCAGGTATTGCGCCTTGATGACTTTGCGCAACGGAATTCTCGTTCTTTGAAGCACGGGGAGTGCAATTTAGTCCGGGTATGTTGCAAAATGGTTACAGTCACTTTTCTGCAACCTCAACGCAATATTACTACCCCACCATCAATAGAGTTTGGCCCCCCCGCGCACAATGCCAGCCTTAAACCCCGTAAAGCAGGAAACGCTCGCCGCAGTCGATTTGGGCTCAAACAGTTTTCACCTGCAGATCGGCAGGGTCGTCGACGACCAAATCTACATGCTCGACAACCTCCGCGATTCGGTGCGCCTCGCTGCAGGATTGAACCGGGACCGGCGCATAGACCAGGCGACCCAGGCTCGCGCGCTCGAGGCGCTGGCGCGCTTCGGCGAGCGCCTGCGCGGCTTTCCGCGCTCCGCGGTCCGCGCGGTCGGGACAAGCGCGCTGCGCACCGCGAAGAACGCGCGCGCGTTCCTCTCCGAAGCCGAAGCCAGGCTGGGGTTCCCCATCGAGGTGATATTCGGCCGCGAGGAAGCACGGCTCATCTATCTCGGCGTCGCGCACAGTCTGGGGCCTTCGGCCGAGCGGCGATTGGTGATCGACATCGGCGGGGGCTCGACTGAACTCATCATCGGCACCGGGCTCGATCCCGAGCTGATGGAAAGCGTCCCCATGGGCTGCGTGAGCTACACGCTCAGGTTTTTTCCGGACGGCCGGCTCGATAAATCCAACTTCAAGCGCGCCGAAGTCGCCGCTGCAAACGAGCTTCAGCGCATCGTGGACACCTTCCGGCACGCGGGCTGGACCCACGCAGTTGCGTCTTCCGGGACCGCGAAGTCGCTCGCCTCGATGGCACGCCAGTCCGGCCTGTGCGAGCAGGGAATTTCCTCGGCGGCGCTCGACAAACTGCGCTCGCAGTTCATCAAGGCGGGAGAAATCGACCGGCTCGACATGCCGGGCCTGCGTGGGGATCGGGCAGCGACCATTCCCGGCGGACTCGCGATCATGTCGGCGGCGCTCGCTGAATTCGGCATGGAGCAGCTCGAGGTCTCCGACGGAGCGCTTCGCCAGGGAGTCCTGTACGACCTGCTCGGGCGCGTGCGCCACCGCGACATGCGCGAGGCCACGGTCAAGCAGTTCATGCGTCGCTATCAGGTGGATGCGGCGCAGGCCGAGAGGGTCGCGCGGTTCGCTCAGGACATCCATGCCAGCCTGAACGCCGAAGCCGCCGAAGCCGATGCGACGATGCTCCAGTGGGCGGCGAGCCTGCACGAGATCGGCATCTCGATTGCCCACGCCGGCTATCACAAGCACTCGGCCTACATTCTCGCCCAGGCCGACATGCCCGGCTTCTCGCAGAAGGAGCAGGAGCGCCTCTCCCGGCTGGTGCTCGCGCATCGCGGCAAGCTGAGCAAACTCGATGATCTTCCCGAGCGCAGCGCGGACTGGGAGCTGATCTTCGCGCTCCGACTGGCGGCGCTATTCTGTCTCAGCCGGCGCGAGCTCGCGCCGCCGGCCCTCACTTGCAAGTCGTCGAAGAGCGGCTTTCAATTGACGCTGCCCCGCGCCTGGCTCGAGGAACACCCGATGACCGAGGCGGCGCTGGAGCAGGAGACGGAGGAATGGCGGGCACTCGACGTCAAGCTCGAGGTCCGATCGCTCGCGCGGGAAGACCGCATCGCGTCGGCAAGCTAAGGCCGGATTGTTTCGATTTCACAAAGGCGTCATCGCGGCGCAACGTCGCGCCCGTACCTTGCACGGCGATGATGCGCGCGGAGTATCTCGAAACGAGGTCTCCGACCGCGGGCGGCCCTGTGTCGCGGCTGAGTGTTTGCCGCCTGCTCGCAATCGGCGCGCAGCTCGTCGG
>DATBLP010000082.1:0-1531 GCA_036555245.1 Burkholderiales bacterium | reverse complement strand
GGCGGGCCTGTCTGCGGTGACGGGGAAGGGCGGCCTACTTTCTGGCTTCGCGACGCAACTGCTCGATTTCCTGCTGCAGCACCTCGAACTCGGCCACCTTGTACTCGAGAAAGCGCGCGGTCACGCGCGCCTTTTCCGCGAGCCCCCTGCGGGTGAGAAGGTACATGTAGGCCTTCTTGTTGTTGCTGTTCTTGAAGTTGTTGGCCTTGATCCAGCCTCTCTCGATCAGCGCCCGCAGGCAGTAATTTGCCTTGCCGAGGCTCACGCCCAACTGGCGCGCGAGGTCGCGCTGGCTGATCGCGGGATCCTGCTCGAGGATGCGCAGAATCTTGCTCCGGGTCTCGTCCGTCAGCATGCCGGGGTCTGTTCAATCATTGAACAGACGGCATTAGACTCCCAAACGGGGGCGCTTGGCAAGCTCTTCGAGAAAACCGTGCAGTTGTTCCTGCCAGTGGGGGGGCGTGACACCGAACGCTTGCGCGATCTTGTCCATTCGCATCACGGGACGGGGCGGGCGCCGCGCGGGCAAGGGATATTGATCGGTGCTGATCGGCTTCAATTTCGCCCAGCCGCGCGAATCGCCGGAGACTTGCTTCATCGTGTCGATGATGGCGGTGGCGAAGTCATAGCGCGTCGCGTGCCCGGTTGCCGCGAGGTGGTAGATTCCGCCGCGATGCGCAACGACATCGCGCTTGCGCAGCAGTTCCGCCGTAGCGTGCGCGAGCCACCGCGCCCAGGTCGGTGAGCCGCTCTGGTCATTTACCATGGCAAGTTCGGGCTTCTCGCGCGCGAGCCGCAGCACCGTGAGGACGAAGTTCGACCCGCGTGCGCTGTAGACCCAGCTCGTGCGCAGGATCAAGTATTGGCCTCCCACGGCCTCGATGGCGCGCTCACCCGCAAGTTTTGATTCCCCGTAAGCGTTGACCGGGTTCGGCGCGTCGTCCTCGCGGTACGGGCGCCCGAGCTCACCGTCGAAAACGTAATCCGTCGAGTAGTGAAGGAGAAGCGCGCTGAGCCGTTTTGCCTCCTCCGCAAGGATCCCGGGCGCAACGCCGTTCACCCGCATCGCGAGTTCGGGCTCGGATTCGGCCTTGTCGACCGCGGTATAGGCGGCGGCGTTGACGATGATCTCCGGCCTCGCATCCCGCACGACTCGCCGGATGGAGTCCGGATCCGCTAGGTCCATCTGATCGATATCGAGGCCCACCACCGTACCGAGCGGCGCGAGCGCGGACTGCAATTCCCAGCCGACCTGGCCGTTCCTGCCCGGAACGAGGATGCGCTGCATCAGGGGAATACTTCAGCGTCCTTCAACGGGAAGCCAGCGCGATCCTTCTGCGACAGGACCGGTTCGCCGCTGAGCGGCCACGATATGGCGAGGTCGCGGTCGTTCCAGGCGATGCAGCGCTCGTGCTCGGGGGCGTAATAGTCGGTGGTCTTGTACTGGACCTCGGCGAAATCGCTCGTCACGAGGAAGCCGTGGGCGAATCCCGCGGGAATCCACATCATCTTCCGGTTCGTCTGGGAGAGC
>DATBLP010000063.1:0-3647 GCA_036555245.1 Burkholderiales bacterium | reverse complement strand
GCCCTTGCGGTCGAGTGGCAGACCTATCCCGGCAACCGTCCCAACCCAGAGTTCCTTGCCGAGCTCGCCGCCTCCGTCCCCAAGGACCAGCCCGTCATGTTCATCTGCCGCTCCGGCAACCGCTCGCACTTCGCCGCCGAGGTCGCTACCCGCGCCGGCTGGAAAGAGGCCTACAACGTGCTGGAGGGGTTCGAGGGCGACAAGGACGCCGAGCAGCACCGCAGCACCGTAGGCGGCTGGCGCAAGGCGGGACTACCCTGGATCCAAAGCTGAAAAAGGGGTCAGGACCCTTTTATTGCAAAAGGGTCCTGACCCCTTTTTCAGGTAGCGGTCCAGTCCACCGCGCTGGTGGCGGCGGTGAGCAGGACGACGATGCCGAAGGCGATCCGGTACCAGGCGAGCCAGCGGAAGTCGTGGGTCGCCACGTAGCGGATGAGCCAGCGGATCACCAGGAAAGCCGAAATGAACGAGACCACCAGCCCGATCGCCCACATGCCCGCGTCCTCTATCGCGAAGAGATGCCGGTTGTTCCACGAGTCGTAGAGTCCCGCGACGATCAGCGTCGGCACGGCAAGGAAGAAGGAAAACTCGGTGGCCGCCTTGCGCGACAGGCCGAAGAGCATGCCGCCGATGATGGTCGCACCCGAACGCGAGGTGCCCGGGATCAGAGCAAAGCATTGCGCGATTCCCACCTTGAACGCATCGAGCGCGCTCATCGCCTGGGTGCTTTCGACTCGCGCCGTTCGATTGCCCCGGTCCACCCACAGGATGATGAGGCCGCCGATGATGAAAGCGAGCGCGACCGGGACCGGCTTGAACAGGTAGCTCTTGATCAGCCCTCCCGCGAGCAGGCCGACGACCGCGGCCGGCAGAAAAGCGACGAGGAGGTTGCGCCACAGCTGAGGGTCGACCCGGAAAAACCGCGCGCGGTATTCCCACACCACGGAGAGCATCGCCCCGGTCTGGATCGCGATGTAGAACACTTCGCGGCCGGGATGGGCAAAGTCGAGAAGGTCGCCCGCGAGGATCAGGTGCCCGGTGCTCGAGACCGGCAGGAACTCGGTGAGCCCCTCGACGACGCCCAGGATCAGCGCGTCAAGAAGATTTTTCACCGAGGAACTTTCTGATGCTCGGCCAGTAGTTCGCGGCGTCGTCGGTGCTGTTGTGCCCGGCGCCTTCCAGGCCGACCCAGCGCTTCTCGCCGCCCCAGGCGTCATACAAGCGCTTCGAGTGCTCCGCCGGGATGATCTCGTCGGCGGTAGCGACGATGCAAAGGAGCGGCGACTTGATGGCGGGCGCGAGGCTCACGGAGTCGAAGCGGTGCTTGAGCATCCAGCCGACTGGAAGGAACGGGTAGTAGCGCTTGCCCAGCTCGACGAGGCTGTCGAACGGCGCGACCAGGATCACGCCGGCGATCGCACGCTGCGCGGCGAGCTGAACCGCCACGCCGCTGCCGAGGCTGCGGCCGAAGACATAAATGGTTTTATACCGGGATGACATCTGGTCGTACCACCTGAGTGCATCCTCGATAAGAACCCTTTCGGAAGGCGAGCCGCTGCTCGAGCCGTAGCCGCGGTAGTCGACGAGGAGCCACCCTGTCCCGGGAGCCCGCCCGGCCGCCTCCTGCAGCATCCACGACACCTCCTCGGCGTTGCCGCCGAAGTACATGACGAGCGGCTCTCCCTTGACGTGCCAGGCGTGCAGGCGAGCCTCTTTTCCTTGGATGAAGAGGCTTTCGGCGACGCCGCGAGCGGCGATCGCGGCGCGCCGCTCGTCGCTCAGCGGCTGCGGATGGAAGATGAGGCTGTCCTGCGCGAAATACATGAGCAGCGGAAAGGCGACCGCGATGAGGAGCGCGATCTTGGCGACAGCCGCGAGGCCCTCCACCGCTCAGCTCGGCTCAGGTCTTCTGATAAATCTCCCCGCCCTTCTTCACGAACTCGACCGCCTTCTCTTTCATGCCTTTCTCGACGTAGTCGCGCACGTCCTGGGTGATCTTCATCGAGCAGAAGTGCGGCCCGCACATCGAGCAGAAGTGCGCCACCTTGGCGCCTTCCTGCGGCAGGGTCTCGTCGTGGAACTCCCGCGCGGTGTCGGGATCGAGCCCGAGGTTGAACTGGTCCTGCCAGCGGAACTCGAAGCGCGCCTTGGACAGCGCGTTGTCGCGCAGCTGCGCGCCAGGATGGCCCTTGGCGAGGTCGGCGGCGTGCGCCGCGATCTTGTAGGCCATGATGCCGTCCTTTACGTCCTTCTTGTTCGGCAGCCCGAGGTGCTCCTTGGGGGTCACGTAGCAGAGCATCGCCGTGCCGTACCAGCCGATCATCGCCGCGCCGATCGCGCTCGTGATGTGGTCGTAGCCCGGCGCGATGTCGGTGGTGAGCGGCCCGAGCGTGTAGAACGGCGCCTCGTCGCAGTACTTGAGCTGCAGCTCCACGTTCTCCTTGATCAGCTGCATGGGGATGTGCCCCGGCCCCTCGATCATCACCTGGCAGTCGTGCCCCCACGCCACTTTAGTTAGTTCTCCTAAAGTACGAAGTTCCGCGATCTGGGCTTCGTCGTTCGCATCGTGGATCGAGCCGGGGCGCAGGCCGTCGCCGAGCGAGAACGACACGTCGTACGCGGCCATGATCTCGCAGATCTCCTCGAAGCGCGTGTAGAGGAAGCTCTCCTGGTGGTGCGCGAGGCACCACTTCGCCATGATCGAGCCGCCGCGCGACACGATCCCCGTCATGCGGTTCGCGGTGAGCGGGATAAAAGGGAGCCGCACGCCGGCGTGGATCGTGAAGTAGTCGACGCCCTGCTCCGCCTGCTCGATCAGCGTGTCGCGGAAGATTTCCCAGGTGAGATCCTCCGCCTTGCCTCCGGTTTTTTCTAAAGCTTGATAAATCGGGACCGTCCCGATCGGCACCGGGCTGTTGCGGATGATCCACTCGCGCGTCTCGTGGATGTGTCTTCCGGTGGAAAGGTCCATCACCGTGTCGGCGCCCCAGCGGATCGCCCAGGTCATCTTGTCCACTTCCTCGCCGATCGACGAGGTGACCGCGGAATTGCCGATGTTGCAGTTGATCTTCACCAGGAAGTTGCGCCCGATGATCATCGGCTCGGTTTCCGGATGGTTGATGTTCGCCGGGATGATGGCGCGGCCGCGGGCGACCTCGTCGCGGACGAATTCGGGGGTGATCAGCCTGGGAAGCTTGGCGCCGAAGGACTCTCCGGGATGTTGAAAGCCCAAGCCGTCAACCATTCTCTGGTTCTCGCGCGTGGCGATGAATTCCATCTCGGGCGTGATGATCCCTTTGCGCGCGTAGTGCATTTGGGTGACGCGCTTGCCTTGTCTGGGGTTTCGCATGAGCTCGAAGCGCAACTCGGCGAGCTTCGGATCTTCCAGCCGCTTCCTTCCATAGCGCGAAGTAGGACCGTCGAGCAGCCGGGTGTCGCCGCGCGCCTCGATCCAGGCCTGCCGGAGCGGGGAAAGCCCCTTGCGGATGTCGATGGTCGCGGCGGGATCGGTGTAGGGCCCGGAGGTGTCGTAGACCGCGATCGGGGGGTTGCCCCCGCTTTGCGAGATTTCGCGCATCGGCACCCGCAGCGATCCCACGTAGATCTTGCGGGAATTCGGCAGCGGCTGGACAGCGGCGTCGTCGACG
>DATBLP010000038.1:0-3312 GCA_036555245.1 Burkholderiales bacterium | reverse complement strand
GCCGATCACGCATTCAAGCAGGGAGGCGATCCTGGACCGATGCTCGATCAGGCCATTCGGCATCTGACGCGCGGCGTCCAGACCATGCCCGACAACATCAGCGCGCACAACAACCTCGGCAATGCTCTGCTGTCGCTTGCCGAGTACGCGCCGAAGCAGGGCCGCGATCCGGCACCGCACGCCGAACAGGCCATCGCCGCATTCCGCCGCGCGCTTGCGCTGCGGCCCGATTACGCCCTGCCGCACTACAACATCGCCTATGCGATGCGCATCGTGGCCGAGGATCGCGCGCGGCGGGGTCTGGACGCGTCCGCGCAGTGGAAGACCGCGCGGGAGGAGCTCGACGCATACGACCGCCTCGCCCCGGGGGATCCGGATTCGAGGGACCTGCGCGAGAAGATCGAACGCGCAGCGTCCGGAATCTAGGAATGCGGCGACGCCAGTCGCCGCCCTGGTAGCGGGTGCCGTGTGAGAAATGGCGCCTGGATGCAACGGTCTTGAGTTAGCCCAGTGATAGGGGTAGGGAGAGACCCTTTGGTCTCCCCCTCCCTCCGAACCGGACGTGCGGATCTCCCGCATCCGGCTCTCCAGTTGGTGATCTTGTTCAGGGCTGTCGGACGAGCTTGACGGCGCTCACGAGGCTGAAGAGACCGTGCTCGGCGAAGTAGGCATTGGGCCAGCGATAGTGTGCATGTCCTCGCCCACGGCGCCTACTTCGACCGCCCCGTCGGCGCTTGTCGAGGATGGCTCGGAGCCGATAGCGTAGCCAGCGATCGATCCGTTCCCATACCCAGCTATTCGCCGAACAGAACTTGAAGTAGTTGTACCATCCGCGGAGCGTCGCATTCAGGCTCATGATGATGTCCTTGAACGAGTACCCGTTGGTCCGTTTCGTCTTGCGCCGGAGTGTGCTTCGCAGCTTGTCCTCGCTCGACGGACGGGGATCACGGTACTTGTCGTAGAACACGTACCCGAGGAACTGAAAGCCGGGTCTTTCCATCAGGTGCGCGATCCGGGTTTTATCCGGGTGAAGTTGTAGTCCTCGCGCTTCGATCAGCTCTGCGAGCTTCGCCAGCGCCGCTTCCGCCTCTTGCTTCGTGCGGCAGAGCACCACCATGTCGTCCGCGTAGCGCACGAGCCGATAGCCCGCTTGCTCCATGGCTACGTCCACCGGATGCAGGTAAACGTTGGCCAGCAGTGGACTGATGACCGCTCCTTGCGGCGTCCCGGTCTCCGGCACCCACAGCCTCATCTCCTCGAGGACTCCTTGCTGCAGATATGCCTCGATCAAATCGAGCACGCCGCCATCGGCGATCCTCTTGGCCACCTCGTTCATCAGGCTCTTGTGCGGGATCGTGTCGAAGTACTTGCGTAGATCGACATCCACCACGTGCACGAACCCGGCTGCAAGCAGTCGCTCGATTTCCGCCAGTGCATCCTGGCATCCGCGTCCGGGGCGGAAGCCGTAGCTGCACGGCGCGAACTCCTGCTCGAAGATCGGCTCGATCACGTTGCGCAAGGCCGTCTGAACGATGCGGTCGATGATGGTCGGGATTCCCAGGGGGCGTTTGCCGCCGTCCAGTTTCGGGATGTAGGCCCGCCTTACCGGTTGAGGCTTGTACGTGCCGGTGCGAAGCGCTTCGGACAACTTCTCCAGTCGGGCGTCGGCATCTCGGGCGAACTCGGCGATGGATATCCCGTCCACGCCGCCTCCGCCTCCATTGGCCTCCACCCGTTTCCACGCTGCCTTCAGGTTCGTTTGCCGATAAACCTTGTCACGCAGGCTGTGCCATTTGCCTCCTCGTACCCCTCTTGCGAGGGCTTCCAGCATGCGCTCGCTCCAGACCGCCCGTTCGACCCATGCCCCATGGCTCGGGGTCTGTCCATCGTGTTCTAGCTCTTGCTGACGCACTCGCGATGGTTGCTGGTCAGTCGTTCTGTCGCGCACGCATTCACCTTCCTGCCTCCCTTTGCTCCACGCCCGTTACGGCGCTTCCTCGCTCCTATGGAGGCTCTGACTTCCACCGCTTCGTTCAGCGCGAGGCGGTGGCTCTCCCCGATTCACTACATCTGACCTTCCCTGCCGTTCTGTCTCCAACCACCCGATGTCCTTCCATGGCCGCTTCGTCTCGCTCGTTTTCTTCGCGTTCTGGACTCTTCCCCGACAGGGCCGTTTCCCGTCTGCGCCCTTCGGGTCTCTGGGCTTCGCCATTCGTTCGCAGGCTCGCCAAGACATCGAGCCGAATCGAGTTTCTGTCGTACGGACCGGCAGGTTCGCCTTCGGTTGCTCTCCACCCCACCTTCGGGAGGCCTCAACTCACCATTCCCTTCGGTGACGCAGTTACCTTCGGCTTTCAACCAGTCGAGCGTTTGGTTGAGAGGGTTCTCACCTCCTCTTCAGATGCGCTTTCGGGCGCACGAGCGCCGGCGCCTCGCCGGCTGGCCCGAGAGCGTCTCGCTCTCGGCGGCGGCGGGGGACGCCGCCGTGCCAGCCGCCGTGGACGGCGGCGCTCCACCGAGATGCCGGCCGTGCCGCTAGGCGACCTTCCTGGCTCCCGGTTTCCAGACCTCCCACACCTTTCCAACCAGTTGCGGGCCCGGAGTGAGTGTGAGCTGCCCCGGCTGCCAACCTGAGGGCGTCACTTCGCCCGTGGCACGTACGTGCTGGTAAGCGCGGATCTGGCGCACCAGTTCTTCCGGATTCCGGCCCACCTCGGGTGTGAGCACTTCCATCGCCCGCACGATGAAGTCCGGATCGATGATGAATCGACCGCGGATGTCCACGCCCGCGGCATCGTCGTAGACGCCGTAGACCGCGCCGATTTTTCCACCGGCATCGGAGAGCATGGGGAACGGCACGCCGCCGTCGAGCATGCGGCTCAGCTCCTGCTCCTGCCAGATCTGGTGAACGAAACGGCTGTCGGTGCTCATCGCGAGCACCTGCACCTCGAGGTCGAGAAGCTCTTCATGAATGGCGGCGACCGCCGCCAGTTCGGTGGGTCAGACGAAAGTGAAGTCGCCCGGGTAGAAACAGAGGACGATCCACTTTCCTTTGTAGTCGGAGAGTTTTACCGGCTTGAAGCCGGCGTCGCGAACGAAAGCGTTCGCTTCGAAATCGGGCGCCTCGCGCCCCACGGTGGCAAGCATGCGGTTCTCCTCCTGTCCCTTGGTGTTCTCGCGTGCGGGGCTCGCGCTCTCGCCAGGCGGCGGCAGCGGTCCTCTCGCCGGTTTGACGCAACCGTCTTTCGTCTTTTCCGTCATCGACACCTCCTTCGGCCGGAAACCCGCGTTATCAATCGCTTCACGACCCGG
>DATBLP010000006.1:0-6340 GCA_036555245.1 Burkholderiales bacterium | reverse complement strand
CGCACCCACCTTCAGCATTTCCCCGATCTTCACTCCCAGGCCTTTGGCAGCCCAGCCGAGATGCGTCTCCAGAATCTGCCCGACGTTCATGCGTGAGGGCACGCCGAGCGGGTTGAGCACCACATCAACCGGCGTGCCGTCGGCCATGTAGGGCATGTCCTCGACCGGCACGATCTTGGAGATCACACCCTTGTTGCCGTGGCGCCCGGCCATCTTGTCACCGGGCTGCAGGCGACGCTTCACCGCGACGTACACCTTCACCATCTTCTGCACGCCGGGGGGCAGCTCGTCTCCCTGTGTGAGCTTCTTCTTCTTGGCTTCGAAGGCCGCATCGAACTTGACGCGCGTCTGTGCAAGGCTCTCCTTGAGACCCTCCAGCTGCTGGGCGGCGTCGTCGCTCGCGAGACTGATTTCGAACCAGTCGTTGCGCTCGAGCCCCTCCAGATAGGCTTTCGTGATCTTGGTGCCCTTGACGAGCTTCTTCGGCCCCTTGTTCGCCATCTTGCCGATCAGCAGCCGTTCAATGCGCTCAAATGCGTCGGTCTCGACGATGCGCATCTGATCGGCGAGGTCCTTCTTGTAGCGTTTCAGCTCCTCGTCGATGATTTGCGCGGCTCGCTTGTCGCGTTCGATGCCCTCGCGGGTGAACACCTGCACGTCGATGACCGTTCCGGAAATCCCCGAGGGAACACGCAGGCTCGTGTCTTTCACGTCGGAGGCCTTTTCTCCGAAGATCGCGCGCAGGAGCTTCTCTTCGGGCGTCAGCTGAGTCTCCCCTTTGGGCGTGACCTTCCCGACCAGCACGTCGCCTGCTTCGACCTCGGCCCCGATGTAGACAATACCGGACTCGTCAAGCCGGGAGAGCTGCGCTTCGGACAGATTGGATATGTCGCGCGTGATCTCCTCGGGCCCAAGCTTGGTGTCGCGGGCGACGACGGTCAGCTCCTCGATGTGAATCGAGGTGTAACGGTCGTCCGCAACCACGCGCTCGGAAATCAGGATCGAGTCCTCGAAATTGAAGCCGTTCCACGGCATGAACGCAACCAGCATGTTCTGCCCGAGCGCGAGCTCGCCCATATCGGTCGAGGCGCCGTCGGCGACCACGTCGCCCTTGGAAATCCGCTCCCCGGGCTTCACGAGCGGCGTCTGGTTGATATTGGTGTTCTGGTTGGAGCGCGTGTACTTCACCAGGTTATAAATGTCCACGCCGACGTCGCCTGGGAAGGTCTCATCGTCGTTCACGCGAACCACGATGCGGCTCGCATCCACGTAATCGACGATGCCGCCGCGCAGCGCCTGAACGGCCGTACCTGAGTCCACCGCGACGGTGCGTTCGATGCCGGTGCCGACGAGCGGCTTTTCCGGCCGCAGGCAGGGTACCGCCTGCCGCTGCATGTTGGAGCCCATCAGCGCACGGTTTGCATCGTCATGCTCGAGGAACGGGATGAGGGATGCCGCCACCGAGACAATCTGAGAGGGCGCCACGTCCATGTACTGGACACGGTCCGCGGTCGCCAAAGTGAACTCGTTCCTGAAGCGACAGGACACGAGGCCATCGACGAGCTTTCCGTTCCTGTCGATCTGGGCATTCGCCTGAGCGACGACGAAATTGCCTTCCTCGATCGCCGAGAGAAAGTCGATCTCGTTCGCCACCTTGCCGTTTACCACCTTGCGGTAGGGCGTCTCGAGGAAGCCGTACTTGTTGGTGCGTGCATACAGCGCGAGCGAATTGATCAGGCCGATGTTCGGGCCTTCCGGCGTCTCGATCGGGCATACGCGACCGTAGTGAGTCGGGTGAACGTCGCGCACCTCGAACCCGGCGCGCTCGCGTGTGAGCCCCCCTGGTCCGAGCGCCGAGACGCGCCGCTTGTGGGTAATCTCAGACAAGGGATTCGTCTGATCCATGAACTGCGACAGCTGCGAGGAGCCGAAGAATTCCTTTATCGCGGCGGAAATCGGCTTTGCGTTGATCAGGTCGTGCGGCATCAGATTTTCCGATTCCGCCTGCGACAAACGCTCCTTCACCGCGCGCTCCACGCGCACCAGACCCGCGCGGAACTGGTTTTCCGCGAGTTCGCCGACCGATCGCACCCGCCGGTTGCCGAGGTGGTCGATGTCGTCGATCTCTCCGCGCCCGTTGCGAAGCTCTACTAGAATGCCGACGACGGCCAGAATGTCATCGTTCGAAAGGGTTCCGGAGCCTTCGGCCCCCTGAGGTCCCACCCGGGCGTAGAACCGGCGCAGCCAGGCCGGTGTCTTTTCGTCGACCTTCTCAGGATAAGCGCGGCGATTGAATTTCATGCGGCCCACCGCCGAGAGGTCGTAGCGATCCTCCGAATAGAACAGGCCGTTGAACAGTGTCTCGACCGCATCTTCCGTCGGCGGCTCGCCGGGACGCATCATGCGGTAGATGGCGACGCGCGCGGCGGTCTGGTCCGCAGTCTCGTCTATCCTCAGGGTCTGAGAAATGTAGCCGCCCTGATCGAGATCGTTGGTATAGATAGTCCTTATCGACTCGATGCCGCTCTCGCGAAGTTTCGCAAGCAAGGTATCGGTGATTTCGTCGTTGGCATTGGCGAGAACTTCCCCGGTATCCTTGTTGACGAGGTTGTGTGCGAGCGCGCGGCCGATCAGGAACTCATCGGGTACGGCGATCCGCTTCATCCCGGCCGCTTCCATGTCGCGGATGTGTTTCACGGTAATGCGCTTGTCCTTCTGCACGATCACCTTGCCCGCCTTGTCGACGAAATCAAAGCGTGCCAATTCCCCGCGGAGCCTCTCGGGCACCAGTTCGAACTGGTTGCCGGTTTTCGACACCTGAAACGTATCGAAATCGTAGAAAGCGGCGAGAATCTGCTCCGGAGTCATGCCAATCGCCTTGAGCAGGATCGTGACAGGCATCTTGCGCCGGCGGTCGACGCGGAAATACAGATAGTCCTTGGGGTCGTACTCGAAGTCGAGCCACGACCCGCGGTATGGGATGATGCGTGCCGAAAAGAGGAGCTTCCCGGAAGAGTGCGTCTTGCCACGATCATGCTCGAAGAACACCCCGGGCGAACGATGCAACTGGCTCACGATCACGCGCTCGGTGCCATTGATGATGAAAGAACCTGTATTGGTCATGAGCGGAATCTCGCCCATGTACACCTCCTGCTCCTTCACTTCCTTCACCGTGGGCTTGGGGGCCTCCTTGTCCATGATGGTGAGCCGGACTTTCGCCCGCAGCGGGCTGGCGTAGGTGAGCCCCCGCTGCTGGCACTCCTTCACGTCGAAGGGTGACTCGCCGAGAACGTAGCTCACGAATTCAAGCCGCGCGTTGCCCGAATGGCTGGATATGGGGAAGATCGACGAGAACGCCGCCTGCAGACCCTCGGTCTTGCGTCTTTCCGGCGCGACTGCCGCCTGCAGAAAGGCCATGTAGGATTCCAGCTGGGTCGCCAAGAGAAAGGGCACGTTCAGCACGCTGGCGCGCTTGGCGAAACTCTTGCGAATGCGCTTCTTCTCGGTCGATGAATAATGTGTGGCGGTAGTCATGAACGCTCCGTGTTGATGCCAGAGGACAGGTGACAAAGGGCGGAAGTTCCGCCCCCTCTCGTCTGCACTCTACGCAGAGAAGATTCCTGAGTCACAGAGGTCACAGAGACAATGCTGCGCCAATCCGTCGCCTCTGTGTTCTCTGTGTTCAGGATCTTGTCCGGATCAATTACTTGATTTCGGCCTTCGCGCCGGCGTCGGTCAGCTTCTTTAGGATCGCCTCCGCGTCCGCTTTCGAGACGCCCTCCTTCACCGGCTTGGGTGCGCCGTCCACCAGGTCCTTGGCCTCCTTCAGGCCGAGACTGGTGACCTCGCGGACCGCCTTGATCACGTTGACTTTGTTCTCGCCCGTGGCGGTCAGCACTACGGTGAACTCGGTCTTTTCCGCCTCTGCCGCTGCCGGTGCGCCGCCCCCGGCGGGGGCAGCAACCGCCACCGCAGCCGCTGCGGCCGAAACCCCGAACTTCTCTTCAAGGTCCTTGATCAGATTGGAAAGCTCCAGCACGGTCATGTTGGAAATCGCGTCCAGAATTTCTGCTTTTGCTACAGCCATTTCATTTCTCCTGATTCAGTGTTCGAGCGGCTAAGGAAGTGCGCGCTATTGAACGCCAGCTGCCTGCCGCTTGTCGCGAACCGCCGCGAGGGTGCGCACAAAACGCGCCGGCACCTCGTTGAGCGTCCTGGCAAACGTGGCAATCGGGGCTTGCATCGTGCCCAAGAGCTTCGCGAGCAGCTCTTCGCGCGACGGCATTGCCGCGAGCGCTGTGACTTCCATGGCGGAAATCACGGCGTTCGGCATCGCTCCGGCGCGGATGACAAGCTTCTCGTTTGCTTTGGCGAACTCGTCGAGCACCTTTGCGGTTGCCACCGGATCGGGCGAAATACCGTAGACGAGCGGTCCCTTGATATGCTGGGACAGCCCGGCGAACGGCGTGCCTTCCACGGCGCGGCGCGCGAGGGTGTTCTTGAGGACGCGCAGGTACACGCCCGATTTGCGCGCCTTCGCGCGCAGCTCGGTCATGCGGCCCACTTCCAGACCACGGTACTCTGCGACGACAATCGATTTCGCCTTCGCGACTTGCGCGGAGACTTCGGCGACTACCGCCTTCTTCTTGTCAAGATCGAGACCCAAGGTCTACCTCCATTTGTAAAAGCCGCACGCCACCAAGGCATGCGGCACCCACGGCGACCTTGCATTCAGGAACAAACCTGCATCTGGGGTCCGCCATCTGCGTAGGAGGGACTGGGGATCCAGGGTTCGAGGAATGAGGCGAAGCGCCCCGCTTCCCGGCTATCCCGTTTCCGTTCCGTCCGATTGAACCTTCCGGTTCCTACGGTCTTTGACAACCCATCGCACGCCCTACGGGCCGTGCGATGGCCCAAAGTCAGGCCTCCGATTTCGAGGAGGCGCGATCCCCGCGCGAGCGGGGACCCAAAAAACGGTTCTTGCTGCATCAATGCGGCGTTGCTCCGGCGCCGAAGCTCGCTGCGTCCACGCGCACGCCCGGTCCCATGGTCGAGGACACCGAAACCTTGCGCAAGTAGATCCCCTTCACGTTGGAAGGTTTGGACTTGTTTACGGCGTCGATAAGCGCCGCCAAATTGTCACGAAGCTGCTCCGGGGTGAAAGAAGCTCGTCCAATGGAGCACTGGACGATGCCAGACTTGTCGGCACGGTATTGGACCTGGCCGGCGCGGGCATTCTTCACCGCCGCGGCGACGTCGGGGGTCACCGTGCCCACTTTCGGGTTGGGCATCAGTCCGCGCGGGCCGAGAATCTGTCCGAGCTGCCCGACGACACGCATCGTGTCGGGGCTGGCGATAACCAAGTCGAAATCGATCTTGCCGGACTTCACGCTTTCGGCGAGATCCTCCAGGCCGACGACATCCGCACCCGCATCCTTCGCCGCCTTTGCCTTGTCGCCCTGCGCAAACACGGCAATGCGCACCTTCTTTCCGGTTCCCGCCGGCAGCACTACCGACCCGCGAACGGTCTGGTCGGACTTCTTCGTATCGATACCGAGGTTGATCGCGACATCGACTGCCTCATCGAACTTGGCGGTCGCGGCCTGCTTGATGATCTTCAGGGCCTCGAGAACCGGATAGTTCCTGTTGTGCTCGCGCAGCTTGTCCCACGCCTGTCTTCGCTTCGGGAGTTTGCTCATTTCACGCCCTCCACGATGACGCCCATCGACCGGGCGCTGCCTGCGATCGTGCGCACCGCGGCGTCGAGATCGGCGGCGGTGAGATCCGGCATCTTGGCCTTGGCGATCTCCTCGGCCTGCGCGCGAGTGATCTTCCCGACCTTGTCGGTATGCGGGGTCTTGCTGCCCGATTCGATTCCCGCCGCCTTCTTGATCAGAACGGTGGCGGGAGGCGTCTTGATGATGAAACTGAAGCTCTTGTCCTGATAGGCAGTGATCACGACCGGAAGCATGAGGCCCGGCTCGACCTTCTGCGTCTGGGCATTGAACGCCTTGCAGAACTCCATGATGTTCAAGCCGCGCTGGCCGAGCGCCGGCCCGATGGGCGGGCTCGGATTGGCCTTGCCCGCGGGCACCTGCAATTTGATGAAACCGACTACTTTCTTCGCCATTAGGCTCTCCTGGTGGGGTCCGATCGAGCGCCACCTGCGCTCTCCCCCGTCAAATGCACTGCTGTCACTTCTACCTCATGTTCCCGCGCGTTGAGCGGCACTTCGTGTCCGCTCCTACGCGCGGAGATAAAGCGGCACTCGAACCGAGTGTCCGCCTTTATCAAGCCTTCTCGACCTGTCCGAACTCGAGTTCCACGGGAGTCGCACGCC
>DATBLP010000001.1:0-35879 GCA_036555245.1 Burkholderiales bacterium | reverse complement strand
CGCTCCACGACGCGGCCGTTCGCGTTCAAGGCCACGACCTCGTCGTTCTGGTTGGCGCAAACCCACAGGCGCCCGCGCCGGTCGAACACGATGCCGTCGGCGCCGTTGATGCTCTCGGCAAAGACCGAGACCAGCTTGGTCACCATGTCCACCTTCAGAACCCGGTCATCTCCCGTATTGGCGACGAAAAGCGTGGAACCGCCGGCGCCGAAGGCGAGCCCGTTCGCGCCGAAGGGCGGGAAGCCGGCCGTGGCGAGCAGCGGATCGTGCACCAACGCTTGGATGACGCACGGGTTGGGGGGCGTGGTCGTGCACCCGGTGATCGGGTTGTCGATGCGGAAGATCGCCCCCTGGAACGAATCGGAGACGTAAAGATTTCCGTGGCTGTCGAAAGCCAGCGCATTGGGGACACTGGCGTTATCGCCGAACGTTATCGTGTCAAAGCTGGGCGATTGTGGGTTGGTGTCCGGATTGTCCACTTGGCGAGGGCCCGGCGCGCCAATATGCGGCATTGCCGCCACATTTTCGATCGGGGTGGAACTGTCGAAACTTGCGGCGATGCGCTGGATCTTCGACCCGGTGCCGACGAAGTCGCCGACGTTGGTGACATAGACCTTGTTGTGGGCGCGATCGAACTCCAGCCCAAGCAGCGGCGCATCGAAGGTGCGCTGGGCGAGCAGCTGGCCATGACGCGAATAGCGCAGCAGCTTGTTCGGGTTGCCCAGGGTATCGAAGGTGCTTACGTAGATGTCCCCGTTCGCCGGATTCGCGGTGATCCCCTCCGGAAACCGCACGCCGTCGGGCAGGGTCACGAATCGTTGAACCCGATCCCGATCGCGGTCTGAATCGTCGTGCCCCCAGGCGGCCCCGGCGCCAAGCGATAGCAGGGAAATGAAAACGATCAGCAATTTGTTCATGGACTCCTCCTTGTAATTATTGAATCCGCCCGTTGCAGGCGGCCCAGCAGCGCCTATTTAGGATGAGCGCCGCTTTTCTGTCAAGCGTGCGGCAGGTTTCAGCGAAGTTTCACTCGACCGCTACAATGACGGCGATGAAGTCTGAAGCGCCCGCCCCCGCCGACCCCTTCGCGGCGCATACGCCGATGATGCAGCAGTACCTGCGCCTGAAAGCGCAGCATCCGGACATTCTCCTTTTCTACCGCATGGGCGATTTCTACGAGCTCTTCTACGACGACGCGGAGCGCGCCTCGCGCCTCCTCGACATCACGCTCACCACGCGCGGCGCCTCCGCCGGCGCGCCGATCAAGATGGCCGGCGTTCCCTACCACGCGGTCGAGGAGTACCTCGCCAAGCTCGTGCGCATCGGGGAATCGGTGGCGATCTGCGAGCAGATCGGCGACCCTGCGACCTCGAAGGGACCGGTCGACCGGCAGGTCACGCGCATCGTCACGCCGGGCACGCTCACCGATTCGGCGCTGCTCGAGGAGAAAGCCGACAATCTCCTGCTCGCGATCGCGCACGCGAAGGGGTCGGTGGGCCTGGCATGGCTCAATCTCGCGAGCGGCGATCTGCGCGTCGCCGAAGTCGCGCCGCCGATCCTCGCGAACGAGCTGCGCCGCATCGGGCCGGCGGAAATTCTGGTCGCGGAAAGCGCTGCCGGGGATGCGGCGCTCGCCGGCTTCGCGCTGACGCGGCTTCCCGAGTGGCACTTCGACTTCGACGCCGGCCGGAAGATTCTCCTGAAGCAGCTCGGCGCGGCGAGCCTCGCCGGCTACGGCTGCGAGGACATGGAGCCCGCGATCGCCGCCGCAGGCGCCTTGCTCGAGTACGCGAGGAAAACCCAGGGGCAGGGTTCCAATCGAGACAGTCTGGCTCACGTCGCCACGGTCGTGCCCGAGCGCGTGAGCGAATATCTGCGCATGGACGCCGCCACGCGGCGCAACCTGGAGTTGACCGAGACCCTGCGCGGCGAGCCTGCGCCCACGCTCTTCTCGCTGCTCGACGAATGCGCGACCGGCATGGGGAGCCGCCTGCTTCGCCATTGGCTGCATCACCCCTTGCGCGACCAGACGGCAGTCGTCGCCCGCCACGAAGCGGTCGCGGCGCTCGCGCCGGCGCACGGCGCGGTCCACGCGCTGCTCCGGCGCTTTGCCGATGTCGAGCGCATCGCCGGGCGGGTCGCGCTGAGGAACGCGCGGCCGCGCGACCTTTCCTCCCTGCGCGACAGCCTGGCGCTGCTGCCCGAGCTTGCTGCCGCCGTACCGGGGAGCGCTCCGCTGCTCGCGAGACTCCTCGCCGATCTGGAAGTGCCCGCAGAGTGCCTCGCGCTCCTGCGTCGCGCTCTGCCGGAGAATCCGGCCGCGCGGGTGGCCGACGGCGGCGTGATCGCTCCCGGCTACAGCAAGGAGCTGGACGAGCTGCGGGCGCTCCAGACCGACTCGGGCGCGTTTCTCGCAGAGCTCGAGGCGCGCGAGCGCAGCCGCACCGGTATCCCCAACCTGCGCGTCGCTTACAACAACGTGCACGGCTTCTACATCGAAATCACCAACGCCCATGCCGACAAGGTGCCGGCAGACTACCGTCGCCGCCAGACGCTGAAGAACGCCGAGCGCTATATCACGCCCGAGCTGAAGGCGTTCGAGGACAGGGCGCTCTCCGCGCGCGACCGTGCGCTCGGCCTGGAGAAATCGCTGTACGAAGAGCTGCTCGTGCTTGCCGCCGCGCACCTCGCGGCGCTGCAGCGCATCGCCCGGGCGCTGGCGCAGCTCGACGTGCTCGCCTGCTTCGCCGCTGTCGCCTCGAAGCGCAACTATTGCCGGCCGGAGTTCTCCGGCGAGATCCTGGTCGAGATCGACGACGGACGCCACCCCGTGGTGGAGTCCCAGGTCGACACCTTCATTCCGAACGCCACGCGGCTCTCGCCCGCGCGGCAACTTCTGCTCATCACCGGTCCGAACATGGGCGGCAAGTCCACCTACATGCGGCAGGTCGCGCTCATCGTCCTCCTCGCGCACGCCGGGTCTTTCGTGCCGGCGAAGTCGGCGCGCATCGGCCCGATCGACCAGATCTTCACGCGCGTGGGCGCGGCGGACGACCTCGCGGGCGGACGCTCGACCTTCATGGTCGAGATGACCGAGTCGGCGAACATCCTGCACAACGCGACCGGAAAGAGCCTGGTGCTCATGGACGAGGTCGGGCGCGGCACCTCGACCTTCGACGGCCTCGCGCTCGCCTGGGCGATCGCCCGTCAGCTCCTGGAGCGGAACCAGGCGCTCACCCTCTTCGCCACGCACTACTTCGAGATGACGCGGCTCGCCCTCGAATACAAGACCGCGGCGAACGTCCACCTCGACGCCGCCGAGCACAAGGACACGATCGTGTTCCTGCACGCGGTCGAGGAGGGCCCCGCCTCGCAGAGCTACGGCCTGCAGGTGGCGCAGCTCGCCGGCGTGCCGAAAAACGTCATCCGCGACGCGCGCAGGTATTTGCAGCTGCTGGAGGAAGCGAGCCTCACGCGCGGCGGCCAGGCCGATCTCTTCGTCGCGGGCAAGTCCGAGCCGGCAGCATCGGAAGAGCCCGATGCGCTCCGCGAAGCGCTCGACGCCGTAAGCCCCGACGAGCTTTCACCCCGCGAAGCCATGGAGCTTCTCTACAAGCTGAAGCGCCTGTGAGACGCTTGCCGACCGTCCTGCTGGTTCTCCTCGCAGGATGCTCGCTGCCCGTCCCATCACCCCTGCCCGACGCAGGGAACGCGCGCCTCCGCTTCGCGCTGATCGGCGACACGCCCTACAGCACGGCGGAGGCCTGGGCGCTCGACGCGATGATCGAACAGATGAACCGCGAGGACCTCGCCTTCGTCATCCACGTCGGGGACATCACCTCGGGCCGTGGGCCGTGCAGCGACGAATGGTTCGAGGCGAGAAAGCTCCAGTTCGGGAAATTCAGGGATCCGTTCGTGATCGTGCCGGGAGACAACGACTGGGTGGACTGCCACCGGACCGGCTTCGATCCGCTGGAGCGGCTCGAGAAGTTCCGCGAACTGTTCGAATCGGGCGACGCGGGCCTGGCCGCACGCGGCATCCGGCTCGAGCGGCAGTCGGGACGCCATTCCGAATACCGCGAACACGTGCGCTGGATCGCCGGCAACGCGCTCTTCGTCGGCGTGAACGTCCAGGGCAGCAACAACAACCTCGGCAGGACGAAGGCCATGGACGCCGAGTACCGCTCGCGCATGGACGCGGTTTTGGCGTGGCTTCAGGACAGCCTGCGGCTCGCCCGGGAACGCAGGCTCTCCGGGATGCTGATCTTCGCGCAGGGCGACCCGGACTTCGAAGGCAGGAGGCAGCGCAAAGGGCCCGACGGCTTCGCCGAATTCCGCAATGCGCTGCGCGAGCTCGCGCTGCGATTCGGCGGTCCGGTTCTCTTCGTGAACGGCGACACCCATTTCTACAAGCTGGACAAGCCGCTCGCCGATCCGGCGACCGGCGCGCCCATCGGGAATTTCACGCGGGTGGTGGTGTTCGGCTCACCGCTGACGCGCTGGATCCGGGCGGAAATCGACCCGTCCTCGCCACAGCTCTTCGAATTGAGTCCCGCGCCCCAATCCGCGCCGGGCCAATAGCCCGGCGCGATTCCGAAACCCGCCGGCGGGGTTCAGCTCCGGCCGTGTTCTTTGCCGTGCTGCTCTCCAAAGCGCTCGCCGCGGGGTCCCCCGCGGTGGAAGCGTCCCATGCGGCCGGCACGGTCCATGCCGTCGCGGATCGCCACGCGCACCTGCTCCTTCTGCTCGGGATTGAGCGCGTCGTACACGGCGAACCAGGCTGCGCGAACCTGCTTGCGGGTCGCTTCGCCTTGCGCGCGCATCTCGTCGCGGAGCGTGTCTCCGAGTTGCGCGAACTGCTTCAGGTCTACGCCCGCCTTGTCGATCTCCACGCGAAGCTTGGCGCGCGTCTCCTGGGCCTTCGCGCGCATCGTTTGCAGAGCCTCGCGCTGCAGGCCTTGGGCTCTTTTCCACAGGTCTTCCTGCTGCGGATTGAGCTTGAGCTGCCTGTGCAGCCGCTCGAAGCCCCGCACCGGGCCCATGCCTTCCGGCGCCTCGCCGCGCGGGCCGCCGGGCATCTGCGCCCAGGCCGAAGCGGCCAGAAGCGCCGCGGCCGCGAGCAGGCCGCCCTTCACTGCATGACGTGGATTCATCTTTCTCTCCGGTTGTAGGAAACGACGCGGCGATTGTCGCGCGCATTCGTTTCCAGACTGTTGCCGGCGAGCGGCGTTTGGTAGCAAATTGTTTCCGCTCGCGGCGGATCAATGCAGATCGAGCGCGTGACCCTTCAGCGCCTCGATCGGGACGTACTTGAGGACGTTCTCGTGCGTGGATTCGAGAACGACTTGCGGCGCCATGCCGGCCTTGTAGGCTTCGACCCAGCGCAGCACGTGCAGGCACCAGCGGTCGCCGGGCCGGAGCCCCTTGAAGCGCATCTCCGGGCGCGGCGTGGAGAGGTCGTTGCCGCGCGAACGGCTGAAATCGAGAAACTCCTTCGTGACCTTCACGCACACCAGGTGCGCCACGCCTTCCGTGTTGTGCGTGGCGCAGCAGCCGTCGCGGAAAAAACCCGTGAGCGGCGCGTAGCTGCAGGCGAGCAGCGGGCCGCCGAGAACGTTCTTTTCCTTGGAGAGGACGGAGCTCATGATGGACGCGCCGCCTATTCTAGCCGAGACCGGCTTTCCCGCCCAATCGGAGGATGAGCGCCCTACTCCGCGTGCGCCGCGATGAACGCCTTCACCGCTTCCGCGTCGGCGTCCATGATCTCGACGCGCTGCGGCAGCCTCTCCAGGTTCTCAAATCCTGCCGGTCGCACCGGTTCGCGGCTCAGCGCTTCTCGGATGGTCTCGGCGAATTTCGCCGGCTGCGCGGTCTCCATGAATACGAGCGGCACGCGCTCTTCCCATTGATCGAGCCCTACCTTGACGCCGTCGGCGGTGTGCGGGTCTATCATCACGCCATAGTCTTTCCACAGGCGCCGGATGGTGGCCAGGCGATCGGCGTGCGTGCTCGACCCGGAGATGAATCCGCTGTCCGAGACCCGGCCGAAATATTCCGTGCTCAGGAGGTCGAGCACGCCCTCGCGCTCGAGCTTCTCCCACAAGCCGCGCAGCTTCGCGCCGTCGCGCCCGACCAAGTCGTACACATATCGCTCGAAGTTGGAGGACTTGGAGATGTCCATCGAGGGGCTGCTGGTCGCCCTCACCTCTGCAGCCTTGCGCACGCGGTAGCGCCCGGTGCGGAAGAATTCGTCGAGCACGTTGTTCTCGTTGGTGGCGACGATCAGCTTCCTGATCGGCAAGCCCATTCTCCTGGCGACGTACCCGGCGTAGACATTGCCGAAGTTGCCGGAAGGGACAGAGAACGAGACGGGTTCCCCGTCCGTTCGGGTCACCGCGAAGTAGGCCTTGAAGTAGTACACGACCTGAGCGGCAATCCGCGCCCAGTTGATCGAATTCACGGCGCCGATGCGGTATCGCGCCTTGAACTCGGAATCCCCGGAAATCGCCTTGACGATGTCCTGGCAGTCGTCGAAGACGCCGCGCACGGCGATGTTGAAAATATTGGCGTCCCGCAAGGAATACATCTGCGCCGCCTGGAAGGCGCTCATGCGTCCGTGCGGCGAGAGCATGAAGACGCGCACGTTCTTCTTGCCGCGAAGCGCATACTCCGCCGACGATCCGGTGTCCCCCGAGGTCGCGCCGAGAATGTTGAGCTGTTCGCCGCGCTTCTCCAGCACCTGCTCGAAGAGATTGCCAAGCAGCTGCAGCGCGATGTCCTTGAAGGCGAGCGATGGGCCATTGGAGAGGCCGAGGAGGAACAGGCCGGGCTCGAGCCTTTTCACCGGCGTGACCTCCTCGCCCCCGAAGATTTCCTTCGTGTAAGTCGAGTCGATGATCCGCTTCAGCTCTTCGGCGGGAATGTCGTCGGCGAACCTCGCGAGGATCGCGAATGCGAGCTCGCGGTAGTTCATTCCGCGCATGGCAGCGAATTCCTCCGGCCTCGGCTTCGGAAAGGCCTCTGGGACGAACAGGCCGCCGTCGGAGGCAAGGCCCTCCAGCAGGATGTCGGTGAAGGGCTGCGGCCTCGCTCCACCGCGGGTGCTGACGTAGAGCACGGATTCAGGATCCGGGGTTGTGCAGCGGTTCGCGCTTCGAGCCGTAGCCCGAATCCGTCACTGCAATTCCTCCAGCCGGATGCGCGTCACCTTGCCGGTGACCACCGGCAGCCTCTCGATCTTCGCGATCGCGGCGTTCACGGCTCTTTCCTTCGTCTGGTGGGTGAGCATGATGATATCGACCTGCTGCTCGCCTTCGGCGGGCTCGCGCTGCACCATCGCGTCGATTGAGATCGAGGCGTCGGCGAGGATGCGGGTGACGTCGGCGAGCACCCCGGGACGGTCCTCCACCCCTATGCGCAGGTAATAGGAAGTCACCACCTCCTCCATCGGCAGGACCTTGAGGCTCGACAGGCGGTCGGGCTGGAACGCGAGGTGCGGCACGCGGTGCCCGGGATCCGCTGTGTGCAGGCGCGTGATGTCCACGAGGTCGGCCACCACCGCGCTGCCGGTCGGCTCGGCGCCTGCGCCGGCGCCGTAGTACATCGTCGGCCCCACTGCATCGCCTTTCACGAGAATCGCGTTCATCACGCCCTCGACGTTGGCGATCAGACGCCGCGAGGGAATCAAGGTCGGATGCACGCGCAGCTCGATGCCCTGATCGGTGCGCTTGGTGACGCCCAGGAGCTTGATCCGGTAGCCGAGCTGCTCGGCGTAGCGGAGGTCTTCCTGCGTGAGCTTCGAGATGCCTTCCTTGTAGCACTTGTCGAACTGCATCGGCACGCCGAAGGCAATTGCCGCCATGATGGTCAGCTTGTGCGCCGCGTCCACGCCGTCGATGTCGAAGCTCGGGTCCGCCTCGGCGTAGCCGAGTCTCTGCGCCTCTTTGAGGACCACGTCGAACGCGAGGCCCTTGTCGCGCATCTCCGAGAGGATGAAGTTGGAGGTGCCGTTGATGATGCCGGCGATCCATTCGATGCGGTTGGCGGTGAGACCCTCGCGCAGCGCCTTGATGATGGGAATGCCGCCGGCGACGGCGCCCTCGAAGGCGACCATCACGTCCTTCTGCTGCGCCGCTGCGAAGATCTCGTTGCCGTGGGTGGCGAGGAGCGCCTTGTTCGCGGTCACCACGTGCTTGCCGTTGGCGATTGCCGCAAGCACCAGATCCTTGGCGACGGTGTGGCCGCCGATCAGCTCGATCACGATGTCCACCTCCGGGTCGCGCACCACCTCGAAGGCATCCGCGGTCACGCGCGCCTGGCCGGCGACGAGTTTCCTCGCTTTCTCGACCTCCTTGTCGGCCACCACGCTGATGCGGATGTCACGGCCGGCGCGGCGCGAAATCTCCTCGCGGTTGCGGGCGAGCACCGTCCAGGTGCCGCCGCCCACCGTGCCGATGCCGAGGAGACCCACGTTGATCGGTTTCACGCGAGCTTCTTGCCGAAGTGGAAAGAGGTCACAACCATGCCCTCGCGAAAATAGAACTTGTGCGCTTGCGTGCGTTGCGTGCCCGAGTCGAGCGACAGATTGTCGAAGCCGAGCGCGCGCGCCTTCTGCTCGAGATAGCCGAGCAGCGCGCGCCCGACGCCCCGCGAGCGCCGCTTCTCGTCGGTGACGAGGTCGTCGACATAGAGCTGCTTTCCGACGAAGGTGTTTTCGTACATGCGGTACAGGGCCACGCCGGCGACTTCCCCGCCCTCGACAGCGACGCACATGCGCGCGCCGCCCGCGAACACGCGGCGCATTTTCCCCTCGTAGTCCGGCGGGAGCATCGCGCGCAGCTGGCGGTGCACCGATTCCGCCTTCCTGAACCAGTCGGGTGCCGCGACCGTCCCCCGCTCGTCGGTGACTTCCAGTATCTGCATCACAGCAGTCCGTCCTTGCGGAACATGTCCTTGATGCCTCGAATGGCCTGCCGGGTGCGGGCCTCGTTCTCGATCAGTGCGATGCGCACGTGGTCGTCGCCGTATTCGCCGAAGCCGATCCCCGGCGACACGGCGATTTTCGCGTCCTTCAGCACTTTCTTCGCGAACTCCAGCGACCCGAGCTTGGCGTAAGCCTCGGGAATTTTCGCCCAGATGTACATCGAGGCCTTCGGATTTTCGACCATCCACCCGATCTCGTGGAGACCCTTCACCATCACGTCGCGGCGCCTCTGGTACTTGAGGCGATGCTCCTCCACGCAATCCTGCGGGCCTTCCAGCGCGACGATCGAGGCCACCTGGATCGGCGTGAACGTGCCGTAGTCGTGGTAGCTCTTGATGCGTGCGAGCGCATTCACCAGATCCTTGTTGCCGACCATGAAGCCGATGCGCCAGCCGGCCATGTTGTAGCTCTTCGACATGGTGAAGAACTCCACAGCGACGTCGCGCGCGCCCGGAGCCTGCATGATGGAAGGCGCCTTCCACCCGTCGAAGGTGATGTCCGCGTAGGCGAGGTCGTGCACAACGAGAATGTCATGCTGCCTCGCGAGCGCGATCACCCGCTCGAAGAAGGGCAGATCCACGCACAGCGCCGTGGGGTTGGAGGGGAAACCGATGATCAGCATCTTCGGCTTCGGAATCAGCTCGCGAATCGCGCGCTCGAGCTCCTCGAAGAAATCCACGTCCGCGGTCATGCGCACCGAGCGGATGTCCGCGCCGGCGATGATCGCCCCGTAGATGTGGATCGGGTAGCTCGGATTCGGCACGAGCACGGTGTCGCCGCGATCGAGGCACGCCAGCATCAGGTGCGCGAGTCCCTCCTTCGAGCCGATCGTGACGATCGCCTCGCTGTCAGGATCGAAATCGACGCCGTATCGCCGCTGGTACCAGGTGCAGATCGCACGCCGCAGCCGCGGGATGCCCTTCGATACCGAGTAGCCGTGCGTGTCGCTGCGCTGCGCGGCCTCGACGAGCTTCGCCACGATGTGCTTGGGCGTGGGCCCGTCGGGATTGCCCATGGACAAGTCGATGATGTCGTCGCCGGCGCGCCGCGCCGCCATCTTCAGCTCGTTGGTGATGTTGAAGACGTAGGGAGGCAGGCGCTTGAGGCGGGCGAATTCTCTCATGGCTACGGGCGGGTTCTTCGGCTTGGGGGCGAGCATTGCAGGTCGCGTTGCGCCGCAAAAAGTTATAATGCTACCGGACACTTACAGCACGGGCAAACTTGAAGCTGCATCGCGAAGCGGCCTCCGCTCTGAACACCTTCACCGCTTACGGCCCGGGCTATGTGGTCGTGAACGAGCAGCGCTTCGAAAGGAGTGTCGTGGTCCTTCCCGAGCGCATCATCGTGGACTGGCCGGCGAGCACGTTCGAGTCGCTGGCCGCCGGGCATCTGGCCGCGCTGGCGGGGCTCGGCAGCGAGATCCTGCTGCTCGGGACCGGAGCGCGCCTGCGCTTTCCGAGCCCCGAGATCCTGCGCCCGCTCCGGGACGCCGGCATCGGCGTCGAGGTGATGGACGTGCCCGCAGCCTGCCGCACCTACAACATTCTCTTGGCCGAGGAGCGCAGGATCGCAGCCGCGCTGCTGCTCGGGTGAAGGCCAGTCCGTCATTCCCGCGAAGCTTGTTCCCGGGTGCCCGTATCGGGGAGCGGGACTCCAGAGCCTCCCGATTTCTCGGTCCCCGCCTTCGCGGGTGCAGGCGGCCGGCACTGTTCTCGCCAACGACGCGATGATCTCTCGGCGAGCGCTGTGGGCGCTCCTGCTGGTTTTTGCCGCCGCCTGGTTCTGCAACCTCGGTTACCGGCATCTCGTGAAACCCGATGAGGGGCGCTACGCGGAGGTCGCACGCGAGATGGTCGCAAGCGGCGACTGGGTCACGCCGCGCCTGAACGGCTACAAGTATTTCGAGAAGCCGGCGCTGCAATACTGGGCAACCGCCGCAGCCTTCAGCCTGTTCGGGCAGAACGAGTGGACGGCGCGCCTGTGGCCCGGGCTGACCGGGTTCTTCGGTGTCCTCCTCGTCTACTTCGCCGGCACGCGCCTGTTCGGGCCGCCTGCAGGACTGTACGGCGCGGCGGTGACGGCGGGCAGCGCACTCTACGCTTTCATGGGACACGCGCTGTCGCTCGACATGGGACTCGCCTTCTTCATGTCCGCGTGCGTTGTTGCGATCGCGATCGCGCAGCGGGATGAAGCCGGCCCGGCGACGCGGCGCCGCTGGATGCTCCTTGCCTGGGCCGCCGCCGCGCTGGCCGTGCTCTCCAAGGGCCTGGTCGGCGTCGTGCTTCCCGCGGGCGCCGTGGGACTCTACGTACTCGTCGAGCGCGACTGGAAGCGCCTGGCGCGGCTGCACCTCCTCGCGGGCGGACTGCTCTTCCTCGCGATCGCCGCGCCCTGGTTCGTCGCGGTGTCGCTCGCGAATCCGGAATTCTTCCGGTTCTTCTTCATCCACGAGCATTTCGAGCGTTTTCTCACCAAAGAGCACGGCCGCTATCAACCGTTGTGGTACTTCGTGCCCGTGCTGCTCCTCGGAGTCCTGCCCTGGGTGGCGAGCCTCGTTCCCGCGCTGTGGCGCGCCTGGGCGCGGGATCCGCGAACCGGTTTTCAGCCGCGGCGCTTCCTGCTCCTGTGGTGTGCCGTCGTGTTCGTGTTCTTCTCCGTCTCGCAATCCAAGATCTTCTCCTACATCCTGCCGATGTTCCCGGCGCTCGCGCTGCTCGTTGGAGCCTATCTCGCTTCGGCGGGCCGGCGCATCGCGTTCGCAGAGGGCGCGGTGGCCGTCCTGCTCGGCGCCGCGCTCATCGCCGCGTCTTTTCTTGCCGCCGCCCATCTTCCGGAGGTGCTCGAGTCACTCGGAACCGATCGCCCCCCTCAGTTCTACGCGGGCTACATTCCGTGGCTCATCGCGGCGGGCGCCGCGCTGGCGGCCGCGGGAGCCGCTTCCGCATGGTTCGCGCTGCGCGAGCGGCTGGCCGCCGCCGCGGTCACGCTCGCTTTCGGCGGTCTCGCCTGGATGCAGCTCGCGTTCTCCGGGCACGAAACGCTGGCGCCGGCATTTTCCGCGTATCATATCGTCCAGAAAATCCGGGGCGAGCTGAAACCGGACATCCCTTTTTACGTGGTGGACACCTTCGATCACACGCTCCTGTTCTACCTCGGCCGCACCGTCACCATGGTCGCCTACAAGGACGAGCTGAAGATCCCGATCGCCTGGGAGCCGCGAGACTTCATCCCGGACACCGCGGCATTCGCGCGCGCCTGGCAGGCCGACCGCGAGGCGCTCGCCATGTTCAGCGACAAGGATCTCGACGGATTCCTCAAGGCCCACCCGGTTCCGATGCAGGTCGTCGCGCGCGATGCGCGCCGCGTCATCGTGAGGAAGCCGTGAGCGCGGCGAGCTTCGGACTCATCATGGCCGGCGTGCTGCTCAATGCCGCCGCGCAGCTGCTGCTCAAGGCGGGCACGAACGCGGTCGGGCACTTCGAGTTCAGCGTGCAGAACCTCGTTCCGGTGGGAATGAAGCTCGGCCTGGAACCGCACATCCTGGGCGGGGTCGCCTGTTACGTCGTGAGCCTTGTCGTCTGGATCATGGGCCTTTCGAGAGTACCGGTGTCGATCGCCTACCCGATGCTCTCGATCGGCTACGTCGTGAACGCCCTGGCCGCCTGGTACCTCTTCGGCGAGGCGCTCACCGCGCAGAAGCTCGTCGGCATCACATTCATCGTCGCGGGAGTCTTTCTCGTGGCGCGAAGCTGAAGCGCCGGCCGACGGCGGTTCCGAACCCGGGAGCGCGATGCCTGTCAGCAAGAAGACACGGGAAGTCGAATCGGCGGCATCGGCCCGCGCCCGCGAATTTCTTCCCTTCACGCGGCCGAACATCGACGAGAAGACCATCGCGGGCGTCGCCGAGGTGCTGCGCTCCGGGTGGATCACCTCCGGGCCGCAGGTGAAGCAATTCGAGGCGGCGCTGTCGCGGTTCTGCGGCGGCCGGCCGGTGCGCGCCCTCAATTCGGGCACCGCCGCCCTCGAGATCGGATTGCGCCTGGCGGGCGTCGCCGCGGGCGACGAGGTCATCACCACACCGCTCTCCTGGGTCGCGACGAGCAACGCCATACTCGAGCTCGGCGCGCGGCCCGTGTTCGTCGACATCGATCCCGCTACGCGCAACATCGATCTGGCGCGCATAGAAGCGGCCGTCACGGAGAAGACCCGGGCGATCCTGCCCGTCTATCTGGCCGGCCTGCCGGTGAATCTCGAGCGGCTCTATGCGATCGCCGAGAAGCACCGCCTGCGCGTGGTCGAGGACGCAGCGCAGGCATTCGGCTCGACCTGGAAGGGCGCGCGCGTCGGCAGCCGGGGGGATCTCGTCGCGTTCAGCTTCCACGCCAACAAGAACATCACTACCGCCGAGGGCGGCGCCATCGTGCTGCGAGAGGAGGGCGACGCGGACCTGGCCGAAAGACTTCGTCTAGAGGGCGTGCGGCGCTTCGGCGAGGACGGCATGGACGTGGATGTGGTCGGCGGAAAGTTCAACCTCACTGACGTCGCGGCCCGGATCGGACTGGGGCAGCTCGAGCGCCTCGCCGAGTTCACCGACAGCCGCAGGCGCCTTGCGAGGCATTATTTCGCCTGCTTCGACCGGAGTCTCGGTTGCGAGCTGCCGCCCGAGGATTTCGAGAACTGCAACTGGCACATGTTCCAGGTGGTGCTCCCCGCGAGCGCGCCGCGCGCCGAATTCATCGCGAAGATGCGCGACCAGGGCATCGGTATCGGAGTGCACTATCCGGCCATCCACCTCTTCTCCCTGTACCGTTCCCTCGGCTGGCGCGAGGGACAATTTCCCAACGCCGAGCGCATCGGCAGGAGCATCGCCACGCTGCCGCTGTTCCCCGCGATGGAGAATGCCGACGTGGAGCGCGTATGCCGCGCAGTCGTGCGCGCGCTGCGACCGGGCCGCTCATGAGCCCCCGCGTCTCCGTCGTCATCCCTGTCTACAACGAGGAGGCGTCGCTCCCCGCGCTTTTCGCGCGCCTGTACCCTGCGCTCGACGCGTTGCAGGCCGCGTACGAGGTTATCTTCGTCAACGACGGCAGCAGCGACCGTTCCCCGGCAATCTTGCGCGAGCAGTTCGGGCGGCGGCCGGAGGCGACGCGCGTAGTTCTGCTCAACGGGAATTTCGGCCAGCACCTGGCGATCATGGCGGGCTTCGAGGCGAGCCGCGGCGAGCGCATCGTGACCCTGGACGCCGATCTGCAGAATCCGCCCGAGGAGATCGCGAAGCTGCTCGCCAAGATGGACGAGGGCTACGACTACGTGGGCGGGGTCCGCCGCGAGCGTCACGACTCCGCCTTCCGGCGCCACGCGTCCCGCCTGATGAACGCCGTTCGCGAGCGCATCACCCATATCCACATGACCGACCAGGGCTGCATGCTGCGCGCCTACAGCCGCGACATCGTCGCCGCCATCAACGACTGCCGGGAACTGAACACTTTCATTCCGGCGCTCGCCTACACCTTCGCCCAGCGCCCCGCGGAGGTCGAGGTGGCGCACGAGGAACGCGTCGCCGGAGAATCGAAGTACTCGCTTTATTCCCTGGTGCGCCTCAATTTCGACCTCGTCACCGGATTCTCGGCGATGCCGCTGCAGCTGTTTTCGCTTTCCGGGATTCTGATCGCGCTTGCGTCGCTTGCCTTCGTCGCTTTCCTCGCCCTGCGCAGGCTCCTCGTCGGGCCCGAGGCCGAAGGCGTATTCACCCTGTTCGGGATCGCCTTCTTCCTTATCGGGATCACCCTGTTCGGGATCGGGCTCTTGGGCGAGTACATCGGCCGTATCTACGAGCAGGTGCGGCAGCGGCCGCGCTACGTGGTGCAGGCGATACTGGAACGAAAAGAGCCTGTATCGGATCCGGCGAAACGGCCGCAAACCTAGGGGACCGGTGCCTCATGCCGTTATCGGTTTAGAAAGTGAGCTGCGCGGTCGTTTTCGCCTATCACGATGTCGGCTGCGGCTGTCTCGAGGTGCTGCTCGACCGGCACGTCGATGTGCCTCTGGTGATCACCCACGAGGACAGCCCGGGCGAGAACATCTGGTTCGGGAGCGTGGCGAAGCTCGCCCGCGAGCGCGGCATCGAGGCGATCACGCCCCGTGACCCCAACGCGCCGGAAATCGTCGACAGGGTGCGTGCCTTGCAGCCTGATCTTCTCTTCTCGTTCTACTATCGTTCGATGCTCAAGGCCGCCCTCCTGGCCATCCCCAGGCGCGGGGCCTTCAACATGCACGGCTCGCTGCTTCCGAGGTACCGCGGGCGCGTGCCGGTCAACTGGGCCGTGCTCCGGGGCGAGACGCGGACCGGAGCGACGCTTCACGAGATGATCGAAAAGCCCGATGCGGGAAGGATCGTGGATCAGGAGGCGGTGCCCATCCTCGCCGACGATCTCGCGGTCGACGTCTTCAGGAAAGTGAGCGCCGCGGCCAGGCGCATCCTCGAGCGCAGCCTGCCGAAACTCATCGACGGCAGCGCGATCCTTCGCGAGCAGGATCTCTCCAAAGGGAGCTACTTCGGCGCGCGCAGGCCCGAAGACGGCCGCATCGACTGGAGCAGGCCGGCAGGGCGCGTGCACGACCTGGTGCGGGCGGTCGCCCCGCCCTACCCCGGGGCGTTCACCGATCTTGAGGGGAAGAGGCTCCGCGTGCTGCGCACCCGGATCGCAGCGGAGCCGGACGGAAAGCACAGTCCGCCGCGCCTCTATGTCGAGGGCGGACGCTGCTATGCGCTGTGCGCGGACGGCGGCACGCTCGAGCTGCTGGAACTGGAACTGGACGGCAGGCCGCTCTCCGCGCAAGAATTCGCCACTCGATTCGGCGGAAAGCTGCTGCCTGGCAGGGAGCGAAAGTGAAAAGAATCCTCATTCTCGGCGTCAACGGGTTCATCGGTCATCATCTCTCGAAGCGCATCGTCGCGGACACCGACTGGGAGGTCTACGGCATGGACATGCAGACCGACCGGATCGCGGACCTCCTCGGACACCAGCAGTTCCATTTCTTCGAGGGCGACATCACCATCAACCGCGAGTGGATCGAGTACCACGTGAGGAAGTGCGACACGGTGCTGCCACTGGTTGCGATCGCCACACCCGCGACCTACGTCAAGGAACCGCTCAAGGTCTTCGAGCTCGACTTCGAGGCCAACCTTCCGATCGTGCGCGGCTGCGTCAAGCACGGCAAGCGCCTCATCTTTCCTTCGACCTCGGAGGTCTACGGCATGTGCCCCGACCGGGAGTTCGATCCGGAGACTTCGCACTTCGTCTACGGGCCGATCAACAAGTCGCGCTGGATCTACGCCTGCGCCAAGCAGTTGATGGACCGGGTGATCCACGCCTACGGTACGAAGGAGGGACTCGACTACACCCTGTTCCGGCCGTTCAACTGGATCGGCTCCGGGCTGGACAACCTGAACGCGCCCAAGGAAGGCAGCTCCCGCGTGATCACCCAGTTCTTCGGCCACATCGTGCGCGGCGAACCCATCAAACTGGTGGACGGGGGCAGGCAGAAGCGCGCTTTCACCTACATCGACGACGGGATCGAGGCGCTCATGAGGATCATCGAGAACCCCAGGCGCATCGCGAGCGGCAGGATCTACAACATCGGCAACCCGCGCAACAACTATTCGGTCAAGGAGCTCGCCGGCATGATGGTGAAGCTCGCGCTCGACTATCCCGAATATCGGGCCAATGCGAAGAAGGTAAGGCTTCTCAGGACGACCGCCGAGGGGTACTACGGCAAGGGCTACCAGGACGTGCAGAGTCGCGTCCCGGGAATTTCCGGCACGACCAGGGATCTCGGCTGGAAGCCGAAAGTGGGCATGCAGCAGGCCCTGAAACGCATCTTCGACGCTTATCGCGCCCACGTCGCGGAGGCGCGCCGGCTCGTGGAATGAAGCTGGCGCTGAAGATCGACGTCGACACCTGTCGCGGCACGAAACGGGGCGTGCCGCGCCTGGTCGAGCTGCTGAAAAGGCACGGCGCCGGAGCGACCTTCCTCTTCAGCCTCGGACCCGATCACACGGGCCGCGCGGTCAAGCGGATCTTCCGGCGCGGCTTCCTTGGCAAAGTCTCGCGCACTTCCGTGCTCTCCCACTACGGGCCCGCGACGCTGCTCTACGGAACGCTCCTGCCGGGACCGGACATCGGGCGCCGCTGCGCGGGAATCATGCGCGCGGTGCGCGATGCGGGCTTCGAGGTCGGCATCCACGCCTGGGATCACGTGAAATGGCAGGACGGAGTGCAGGCGGCGGGTGCCGCCTGGACCGAGCGCCAGATGAGGCTCGCGCGCGCGCGCTTCGAGGAGATCTTCGGCGAACCGGCGCGCGCGCACGGCGCGGCGGGATGGCAGATGAACGTCCACGCGCTGCGCCTGACGCAGCGCCTGGGCTTCGACTACGGCTCGGACACGCGCGGCACCTGCCCGTTTATCCCGTTGTGGAACGCCGAAGTCGTCGCTTGTCCCCAACTCCCCACTACCCTGCCGACGCTGGACGAGCTGATCGGAACCGACGGTCTCACGAAAAAGAACGTCGCGGCGCATCTCCTCGGGCTCACGCGCAGGGCGCCCACCATCGACCACGTATACACGCTCCATGCGGAGATGGAGGGCGGCAAGCTGGCGCCGGTTTTCGACGAGCTGGTTTCGGGCTGGAAGGCTCAGGGTTACGATCTGGTTTCCCTGCGTACGCTTGCGGAGTCGCTGGACCTGAAGAGCCTGCCGCGGCATGAGATCGCGATCGGCGCGATCGCCGGCCGCTCGGGAACGCTCGCCCTGCAGGGCAGGGAATATCTGTCGTGAGCGATCTTCTCCCCCCCGGGTTCAAGCGCCGGCGCATCCGCACGAGCGGCGCCGCCATCAACCTCGCGCACGGCGGCACCGGCCCGGCGCTCCTGCTGCTCCACGGGTACCCGCAGACGCACACCATCTGGCACAAAGTCGCCCCCGAGCTCGCAAAGCGCTTCAGCGTCGTCGCCCCCGACTTGCGCGGCTACGGGGACAGCGAAAAACCGCATGGACTTCCCGATCACCGCAACTATTCCAAGCGCGCCATGGCACAGGACCAGATCGAGGTGATGCGCGCGCTGGGACACGAGGAGTTTTTCGTCGTGGGCCACGACCGCGGCGCGCGAGTCGCCCACCGCATGGCGCTGGATCACCCCGCCCAGGTTCTCAGGCTGGCCGTGCTCGACATCGTGCCCACGCGAACGATGTATGCAAACGTCACGCGCGAGTTCGCCAAGGCCTACTACCATTGGTTCTTCCTGCTGCGCCCGGAACCGATTCCCGAGACGCTGATCGGCGCGAATCCCGACTTCTACCTGGAGAGCCACATGGGGACGCGGCACGCCGGGCTGAAAGTCTTCGCTCCCGACGCGATGGCCGAATACCGGCGCTGCTTCCGCGATCCGGCGACGATCCACGCGAGCTGCGAGGACTACCGCGCCGCCGAATCGATAGACCTCGAGCACGACGAGGCGGATCTGCATCGCAGGCTCGCCATGCCCCTGCTCGTGCTGTGGGGCAAGCACGGCACGATGGAGCGTTGTTTCAAACCGCTTGCCGACTGGGCTGAGCGGGCCGAGAACGTGCACGGTCGAGCGCTCGACTGTGGTCACTACATTCCCGAGGAAGCGCCTCGCGAGTTGCTGTCGGAGCTCGACGAGTTCCTCGCGTGAATCGCGGCAAGAAGCGCGCCTTGCTTTCGCGGTGCGGTTCGGGTAACAATCACACTTGACAGGCGCGAGGGCACCGGATGGCCAACAAAGTCATGGGCGATTTCGCTCTCCCCGCCACGGGCGGCAAGGAATTCCGGCTCTCGGCGGTCGATTCGAAGCTGCTGGTCCTCTACTTCTATCCCAAGGACAACACCCCGGGCTGCACGGCCGAGGGCGCACAGTTCCGCGACCTCTATCCACGCTTTCGCAAGGCCGGTTGCGCCGTCTACGGGGTCTCCCGCGACAGCCTCCGGTCGCATGAGAATTTCAAGGCCAAGATGGGATTCCCGTTCGAGCTGCTCTCCGACGAAGACGAAACGATCTGCAAGCGCTTCGGCGTGATGAAAATGAAGAACATGTACGGCAAGAAGGTTCGCGGAATCGAGCGCAGCAGCTTCGTCCTCGACCGCGACCGCGTCATCCGCCGCGAATGGCGCGGTATCAAGGTTCCCGGTCACGCGCAGGAGGTGCTCGATTTTGTTGAAACAATCTGAGCCGGACTCCGCTGCAGCGGAGGATTCAGTCAAATCCATGCCTTCCCGCCGCAGCCGACGCGCATCCCCGCGGACCGCCGCCAAGCTTTTCGTTCTGGACACCAATGTGCTCATGCACGATCCGACGAGCCTGTTCCGGTTCGAGGAGCACGACGTATACATCCCCATAGTGACTCTCGAGGAGCTGGACAGCAACAAGAGCGGCGCCTCGGAGATCGCGCGCAACGCGCGCCAGGCGAGCCGGTTTCTGGATGAAATCGTGAGCCACGCCAAGGGATCGATCGCCTCCGGGATCCCGCTCAAACGCCACGAGGCCGACAACGCGACCGGGCGGCTCTTCCTGCAGACCGAGGCCATCAACGGACACATCCCGGCAAGCCTGCCGATCGGAAAGACCGACAACCACATCATCGGCGTGGCGATCTACCTGCACAAGCGCGATCCCCGGCGCAAGGTCATCCTCGTGTCCAAGGACATCAACATGCGCATCAAGGCGCATGCGCTCGGGCTGGAAGCCGAGGACTACTACAACGACAAGGTGCTCGAGGATACCGATCTTCTGTACACCGGTGTGCGCGAGCTGCCCGAAGACTTCTGGGAGCAACACGGCGGGAACATGGAGTCCTGGAAGCGCGAGGGCCGGACCTACTACCGCCTGAGCGGACCGCTGTGCGCGAAGCTGCTTCTCAACGAGTTCGTCTACCAGGAGGGAGAACGCTCCCTGTATGCCGCCGTCCGGGAGGTCTCGGGCCGCACCGCAGTGCTGGAAACCGTTCGGGACTACACCCACGCCAGGAACAACGTATGGGGCATCAGCGCGCGCAATCGGGAGCAGAACTTCGCCCTCAACCTGCTGATGAGCCCGGAGATCGACTTCGTCACCCTGCTCGGCCAGGCGGGCACCGGCAAGACGCTCCTGACCCTGGCTGCGGGGCTCATGCAGACGCTCGAGCACAAACACTATTCCGAGATCATCATGACGCGCGTCACCGTCCCGGTGGGAGAGGATATCGGCTTCCTCCCCGGCACCGAGGAGGAGAAGATGGCGCCCTGGATGGGCGCCCTGGAGGACAACCTCGATGTCCTCAACAAGACCGACGACGAAGCGGGAGAATGGGGCCGCGCCGCGACCCGCGACCTGGTTCGCTCGCGAATCAAGATCAAGTCGCTCGGCTTCATGCGCGGCCGCACATTTCTCAACAAGTATCTGATCATCGACGAAGCCCAGAACCTCACGCCCAAGCAGATGAAGACGCTCATCACCCGCGCGGGTCCCGGCACCAAGGTGGTGTGCCTGGGCAACATCGCTCAGATCGACACGCCCTACCTCACCGAGGGCAGCTCGGGCCTGACCTACGTGGTGGACAGGATGAAGGGCTGGTCTCACTCCGGGCACGTCACCCTGCAGCGCGGCGAGCGCTCGCGCCTCGCCGACTACGCAGCCGACGCGCTCTAGGGAATACCAGGGAATAACGGCGGCGGACACCGCGTCGGCCGATTTGGTGCTCCCTCAACACCGACCCATCGGAGGAAACAACATGCTTCGTGCGATCCTCAACGGCGCAGTCGTCGCGTTCGCCGCTACGGCCACCCTCACCGGCGCCGCGCTCGCCCAGCAGAAGGACTATCAGCCCTATGTCGGCCAGCAAGGCAAGGATGTAGTCTGGGTGCCGACGCCGGACGAAGTCGTGGAGCGCATGCTGAACATGGCCCAGACGAAGCCCGACGACTACGTGATCGACCTCGGAGCAGGTGACGGCAAGATCGCGATCGCGGCGGCAAAGAAATTCGGCGCTCGCTCCCTCGGCATCGAATACAACCCGGACATGGCGGCCCATGCCCAGCGGAACGCCAGGGCCGCGGGCGTTCTGGGGCGCGCGCAGATACGTCAGGGCGACATATTTGCGAGTGACTTCACCCAGGCGACCGTGCTCACCCTGTATCTTCTGCCCACTCTCAACATGCGCTTGCGCCCGCAGATACTTGCGCTGCGCCCGGGCACCCGAGTCGTCGCCCACGCCTTCAACATGGAGGATTGGGAACCTGACGAAGTTTCCGACGTGGACGGCCGGCGCGCGTACCTGTGGATCGTCCCTGCCACCGTCGGCGGTCGATGGGTGATGGAGCTCGTCGCCGGCGGCGCGTCGGAGAAGCACGACTTGAATATGGAGCAGCGCTTCCAGAAGATCGCGGGCAGCGTGCATCTCGGCCAGGTCCTCGCGGGCCTGCGCGAGCCGCAATTGAACGGAATCCATATCAGCTTCGCCTACGTGGACAACCAGGGTGTGCGCAGGAGCTTCACCGGGCGCGTGGCCGGCGAGCAGATGGAAGGCGCATTTCGCGGGGAAAACGGCCAGGAAGGCCGCTGGACCGCCGCCAGGAAATAGCCTTGGGCGCAACCGCGAGATGAGCGGCGCCGCAGGCGTCCGTTTCGATCTCGCGAATTTGAACGAGCGCGAAGCTTTGCTTCGCGTCTCGTTTCAAAGGGTCTTGTGCGTGCCGTCGCAGAATGGCTGGTTGCGCGTGTGCTTGCAGCCGCACAGCCACAGCTTCTCGGCCTTGGTGACAACGAACTTCACGGGCGTGAATTCCGTGACTTTGTGCGACCCGTCGCAGAAGGGCTGGCTTTTCGATCTCCCGCAACGACACCACCAGTAGTCGCCGGGAGCAAGCTCCACGGCATAGGGGGATTTCTGCGCGACATGGGGTTCGGCCACTTTTGTCTCCTTTGATGGCGCAGACCTTGCATCGGGCGCGCGGGCCCGTCGACGAGGCGAAGTATAACCCGGCGCGGATCGGCCGCGCACCGCGACACCGCCCGGTCGTGAATCTTCGATCCCGCCCCTTATAATGGCCACATGAAATTTCTCTTCGATCTCTTTCCGATCATCCTGTTCTTCGCGGCGTTCAAGCTCTTCGACATCTACGCTGCGACCGCGGTCGCCATCGCGGCGACCTTTCTGCAAATTGGCTGGCTGAAATGGAAAAGGCGCAAAGTCGACACGATGATGTGGATGAGCCTCGCGATCATCGTCGTGTTCGGAGGCGCGACTCTCGCGCTGCATGACGAGACCTTCATCAAATGGAAACCCACGGTTCTCTACTGGCTGTTCGCGATCATCCTGGCGGGCTCCGAGATGCTGTTCCGCCGGAACCTGATCCGCGCAATGCTCAAGGAACAGGTGCAGATGCCCGAGAGCGCCTGGACTCGGCTCAACTGGAGCTGGGTGGGCTTCTTCGTCTTCATGGGTGCGGCAAATCTCTACGTCGCGTTCAACTTCCCCACCGACACCTGGGTGAACTTCAAGCTCTTCGGCGGCATGGGTCTGATGCTCGTCTTCGTGATCCTTCAGGCCCTGTTTCTGGCTCGTCACGTCGAGGACAACAAGGGGTCCCGGTGAAGGGCTGCGTTTCGTCGCCGGCGCGTCGACGCGCAGCCCGGCAGCCTTCCGGCTGATGGACCTTCCTGCGACGATCCGCGAGAAGCTCGCCGTCCTCGAGCCGCAATCCCTCGAGCTCCTCGACGAATCCGGCCTGCACGTCGGCCACTCCGGCGCCAAGGCGGGGGGCAGTCATTTCCGCCTCACCATAGTCTCGCCTCGCTTCCAGGGTCGGGACGTGCGGGCGCGGCATCGCATGATCTACGCCGCCTTGGGACCTCTGATGCAACGCGAGATTCATGCGCTCGCAATCAGGGCGTTGGCGCCGGATGAGATATGATTCCACTTTCTTTCCGAGGATTCTCCATGCTCAAGCTGCCCGCGCGGTTTCTTGTTGTGCTCGCCCTGGGCTCTGGTTTCGCGGTGCCGGCACCCGCTCAAGTGGAGAACAAACCGGCGCCGGATGTCTCGAAACCGGTCCGTGTGAATGGGAAGGCCATCCCCAAGTCCCGCCTCGATTTCATCGTCAAGCAGCGCGCGGCGCAAGGCCAGCCCGACAACGCGCAGACGCGCCAGGCCATCCTCGACAACCTGATCCTCCAGGAAGTCGTGGCGCAGGAGGCCGACCGCCGCGGTCTGTCCAAGAAGGCCGATGTGCGCGCACAACTCGATCTCGCACGCCAGCAGGTGCTGGTACAAGCGGTGGTTCAGGAGCACCTGAAGACGCATCCGGTGAAGGACCAGGAGATGCTTTCCGAGTACAACAGGATCAAGGCGTCGCGAGGCGACAAGGAGTACAAGGCCCGCCATATCCTCGTCGACAAGGACAGCGAGGCGAACGAGATCATCGCCCAGCTGAAGAAGGGAACGAAGTTCGAGGACCTTGCCAAGCAATCCAAGGACCCCGGCTCGAAGGACAAGGGAGGCGACCTCGACTGGAATCCGCCGGGAACATTCGTCAAGCCGTTCGCCGAGGCGCTCACCAAGCTGGAGAAGGGGAAGTTCACGGAGAAGCCCGTGCAGACCCAGTACGGCTGGCACGTCATCCAGCTCGACGACGTCCGTGCCGCGCAGTTCCCGACGTTCGATTCGGTCAAGCAGCAGATCCACTCGAGCTTGCAGGAGCGGGAAGTGCAGAAATTCGTCGGGGAGCTGCGGGCAAAAGCCAAGGTCGATTAAAGGCGGACGCCCTGCGGGCGCCGCTTTATTTCCGCGGGATCGAACGGACGCGGAGCGCGCCGTTCATCCCGCGGTGTGTCCGACCTACCCCACCCACTTGCGCGCGTTGCGGAACATGCGCATCCACGGGCTGTCTTCGCCCCATCCCTGCGGGTGCCAGGACTGCTGCACGGCGCGGAACACGCGCTCCGGGTGCGGCATGAGGATGGTGAAGCGCCCGTCCGCAGTGGTCAATCCGGTGATTCCCCGCGGAGAACCGTTCGGATTCGAGGGATAGATCTCGGTCGGCTCGCCGCGGTTGTCGACGAAGCGCAGCGCGACGATCGCCTGCGCTTCCGCCTCTTTCGTATCGAAACACGCGCGGCCCTCGCCGTGCGCAGTGGCGATCGCCATGCGGCTGCCGGCCATGCCGGAGAAAAATAGCGACGGGCTCTGGGTCACCTCAGCCATGACGAAACGCGCCTCGAACTGCTCCGAGCGATTCCTCACGAAACGCGGCCACCCCTTGGCGCCGGGGATCAGCTCGCGCAGATTGCTCATCATCTGGCAGCCGTTGCAGGCGCCGAGCGCGAAGCTGTCCCCGCGCGCGAAGAAGGCGCTGAAGTCGTCGCGCGCGCGCGCGTTGAACAGGATCGCCTTCGCCCAGCCGGCGCCGGCGCCCAGCACGTCTCCGTAGGAAAACCCTCCGCCAGCGGCGAAGCCCTTGAAGCCGCCCAGCGATACGCGGCCGGAGAGGATGTCGCTCATGTGCACGTCGTGCGCCTCGAAACCCGCGCGGTCGAAAGCCGCCGCCATCTCCACCTGGCCGTTGACGCCCTGCTCGCGGAGAATGGCGATCCTCGGCCGGGCTCCGGTTGCGATCAAGGGAGCGGCGATGTCGTCCGCCGGGTCGAACGTCAGCGATGCCGACAGCCCCGGATCGTCGCGATCGAGGATGCGATCGAATTCCTCCTTCGCGCATTCCGGGTCGTCGCGAATCTGCTGCATCCTGAAACTCCCTTCCGACCAGACGCGCTCCAGCTCCACGCGCGATGCGGAGTACAGAGTCCTGGCATTGCGCACCAGGCGCACTTCGTCGCGCGAATTGAGCGTTCCGATCACCTGAACGGGCAAGCCCCCGAGATCGCCGAGTACTCTGGAGCGCTCGGATGCCCGGATCTGAATCACCGCGCCAAGCTCCTCGGCGAAGAGCGCCGCGAGCACGTGCTCGAGATCGCGTCCATACATCAATTCGGGCCGGCGCTCGCTGCCATCGACATCGTGGGCGGCCGCGTCGTACGCAAGCAGGTCGAGATTGAGCGTGAACCCGGTGCGACCGGCGAAGGCCATCTCGCACAGCGCGGCAAGCAGGCCCCCGTCCGAGCGATCGTGGTAGGCGAGTATCAGGCCGTCGCGGGCAAGCGACTGCATTGCGGCAAAGAACCGCGCAAGGAGCGCCGGCTCGTCGACATCAGGCGCCCGGTCGCCGCACTGGCCGAACACCTGCGCAAGGATCGAGCCTCCAAGGCGATTGCGGCCCCGCCCCAGATCGATGAGCACGAGCTCGGTCGCGCCGCAATCGGTGCGCAGCTGCGGCGTGAGCGTGCCGCGCGCGTCCTCGCAGGGCGCAAACGCCGAAACAATCAGCGACAGGGGCGCGACCACTTCCCTTGGCGCGCCGCCCTCCTCCCAGGCGGTGCGCATGGAAAGGGAATCCTTGCCTACCGGTATGCTGATTCCGAGCGCGGGACACAGCTCAAGCGCCACCGCGCGCACCGTGTCGAAGAGCGCCGCGTCCTCGCTTCCGTACCCGGCAGCGGCCATCCAGTTTGCGGACAGCTTCACCCGCGAGAGCTCGCTCACGCGCGCCGCCGCGAGATTGGTCAGCGCCTCCCCGACCGCCATGCGCCCCGAAGCTTCGGGACTGATCAGCGCCAGCGGCGAGCGCTCTCCCATGGCAAAAGCCTCGCCCGCGTACCCTCCGAAGGCCATGAGCGTCACTGCACAATCGGCCACCGGCACCTGCCACGGGCCGACAAAGGGATCGCGGGAGCACAGCCCCCCGACGGTGCGGTCGCCGATGCTGACGAGAAAATTCTTCCTTGCCACCGTCGGATGCCGCAGCACCCGGTGGCAGGCCTCCGCCAGGCTCACCTCCTGAAGCGAGAGCGGCTCGGGCCGCTCGCGGCGATGCGCGCTTTCGCGCGTCATCCGCGGCGGCTTCCCCAGCAGCACCGAGAGTTCCATGGTCACGGGAACGCTGCGGAAATGCCGGTCTTCGACCACCAGCAGCCCATCGCCGGTGGCGGTGCCGACCACGGCAAACGGACAGCACTCGCGCTCGCAGATCGCCCGAAACTCTTCCGTGCGTTCCGGGGCGATGGCGAGCACGAAGCGCTCCTGCGCCTCGTTGCACCAGATCTCGCGCGGCGTCATGCCCGGCTCCTCGCTGGGCGCGGCGCGGAGATCGATCCGGGCGCCCCGTCCGGCGGCGTGCACCAGTTCCGGCAGCGCATTCGACAGCCCGCCCGCACCCACGTCGTGGATCGAGAGCACCGGGTTGTCGGCGCCGAGCTGCCAGCAGCGGTCGATGACCTCCTGCGCGCGGCGCTGCACCTCGGCGTTGCCGCGCTGCACTGAATCGAAGTCGAGCGCCTCCACGTTGGCGCCCGCGTCCATGCTCGACGCGGCCCCTCCGCCCATGCCGATCAGCATCCCGGGTCCGCCGAGATGGACGAGCAGCGCGCCCGGAGGCAGCGCATCCTTTCCCGCGTGCGCGGCGCTGATGTTGCCAACGCCGCCCGCGAGCATGATCGGCTTGTGGTAGCCGCGCGCGACCCCGCCCATGTGCATCTCGAAGGTGCGGAAATAGCCGGCCAGATTTGGCCTGCCGAACTCGTTGTTGAAGGATGCCGCCCCGATCGGTCCCTCGAGCATGATCTGCAGCGCGGAGGCGATTCGCGCCGGCTTTCCCGGGCTTGTTTCCCACGGCTGCTCGAAACCCGGAATGCGCAGATGAGAAACCGAGAATCCGCACAGTCCCGCCTTGGGCTTTGCGCCGCGGCCCGTGGCCGCTTCGTCGCGGATCTCGCCGCCCGATCCGGTCGCCGCCCCCGCAAACGGGGAGATCGCCGTGGGATGGTTGTGAGTTTCGCATTTCATCAGGGTGTGCGTGAGCTCTTCCCTGTAGCCGTAGCGGCGATCCGGCCCGGGATAGAAGCGCGACGCGACACGCCCTTCCATCACCGCGGCGTTGTCCGAATAGGCGACGACCGTCCCCTGGGGATTGCGCGCGTGGCTGGCCCTGATCATCCCGAAGAGCGTCTCCGGCCGCGCCACGCCGTCGATGACCCAGGAGGCATTGAAGATCTTGTGGCGGCAATGCTCGGAATTCGCCTGGGCGAACATGGTCAGCTCGACGTCGGTCGGGTCGCGGCCGATCGCGCGAAAGTGCTCAAGGAGATACTCGATCTCGTCCTGGACGAGAGCCAGCCCCAGCGTTGCGTTCGCTTCCTCCAGCGCTGCGCGGCCGCGCGCCAGCACTCCGACGCTGGCAAGCGGCCTGGGCTGGTAATGGCGAAAGAGAATCTCGGCCTGATCCAGCGACTCGAGCACCGCTTCGGTCATGCGGTCATGGAGCAGCTCGAGGATTTCCCGCCGATTTGCGTCCAGCGCCTCTTCGCCGGAAACAAACCAGGCGGTGCCCCGCTCGATGCGCCGCACCGCACCGAGTCCGCAGCGGCGCGCGATATCGGTCGCCTTGGAAGACCAGGGGGATATCGTTCCCGGGCGCGGCACGACGAGAAGCAGGCGCCCCGAGAGCTCCGGCGCCGTCTCGCCGTACTGCAGGAGTCGCTTGAGCACTTCGTCGCCACGCGCGTCGAGAGGCTGCGCCGTCTCGACGAAGTGCCAATAGTCCGCGCCGATGGCCCGAATGGACGCGTGGATTGATGCGAGGCGGGAGTTGAGTTTTTCTAGCCGGAACGCGGAGACAGCACGGCTTCCGCGCGAGTTGAGGATCAACGACATCGGTCGTGCCGGTAAAACGCGATTATACCGGAAGCGCGCCGGGAGCCGGGATTCAGGATCGGGGCATAGCGGGGATTCCCGGCCCCGCGGCGTTTCTCAATTGGCGCGGCGGAACTGCGGGTCCTGCAGCGTGCCCGTCACGCCGAGCGTCGCTCGAGCCTGCACGGTCTGCGCGCGCAATTCGATTTGCATTCGCCCGGAAAGGTTCTTCTGGGAATCCATCTCCACCTGTCCCGTGCCGTGGAGCAGACCGGCTGCAAGGCGGAGCTGACGAACCAGCATGCGATTGGGGTCCGCGGACACCGAGCCGCTCATCTCGGAGAAAGTCGTGGTTCCGCCCCCGGTGCTGCTGCCCTGGAGGATACGGGTCATGTCTACGTTGGTGATCGAGCCCTTCTGAATCGTGAAATTGCCGTCGAACCGGGCGCTCGCAAAGAGCTTCTCCGGCGCCGAGGCTCTCATCCCGTACACGCCCTTTCCCTCAAGAGTGCCGCCCGCCAGAATCGGAGCGGCGAGCTTCGCAGCTTCCACGCCTCGCGCGCTGATCTCCCCGTCCAGGGTCCAGCTCTCCGTCCACCTCATGCGGGCGTTCCCGCGCAGGCGGCCGCCGAAGGCGCGGCCTTCCACTTCGTTCAGCGTGAGCTCGCCCGCGGTGATCGTCCCCTTCGCGGCGAATTCCCCAAGAGCAAGGTCCCCGCCGATCGGCAGAGGGAATCCGTCCGCGGAAATTTCTATCGCGGCCCGTCTGCCTTGGGGCATGAGAGTGACCGACAGCTTGCGCTCGGCGTTGGAGAGGACCATGGACTGCACGGCGCCGTCCGCGCCCAGCTTCGCTTCGAGGTCGAGCGGCGGCAGGCTCACGTCGGGAATATCAAGCTTCAATTTCTTGGCGGTGATGCGCGCCGCGCGAAACAAATTGCCCTTTCCCTTGTTCGACAACAGCACCGGGACGTACTTGGAGGGGAACGCCACGCCCTCCAGATCCAGGCTCCTGAATGCTTTCCTGTCGGAGGCCAAGGAGCCGAGTTCCGGTGTGGCCCTCACCGTCGCCACCCGGATGCGGGGATCTTCGCCTATCACCAGCTTCTCGAATTTCAGGTGAGGGCTCGGCACCAGGGCCACGGTGGTCGATCCTATCTTCACCGGCACGCCCAGCCAGTCCTCGGCGGCCTTTTCGTACGGAGAGGAGTCGAGCGGCACGAAAGGAAGCGCGGCGACCCCGATGATCAAGGCGATGAGCAGCATCGCGCCGATCGTCCTGATCGGGCTCCCTGACCTCCGCTTCGCCCAGTCCGCTGCACGGCGTGTTGCGCGGGCGCGTTCCTGGACGAGCGCGCCTTCGTCCCCCCGGAACACTTCTTCTCCCGCGCGCTCCCGGGAACGCGCCGCCTTGCGCGCCTTCTCCGCCGCCTTGGCTTCGCTCTTGGCCCGGGCTCTTTCCTCTTCGCGTGCCCGCCTTTCCTCCTGCTTCGCCCGCGTCGCCTCTTCTTTGGCGCGCTCCTCGTCTTCTTCTTGCGGAAAGATGTCCTCCAGTTCGGCGGCCGCCTTTTCCTCCTCCTCCCGGCGGGCGCGCTCCTCCTGTTCCCGCCGCGCGCGCTCCTCCTGTTCCCGCCGCGCGCGCTCTTCCTGTTCCCGCCGCTCGCGTTCCTCTTCCTCCCGTATCTTCTGCTCGAGCTCCCTGCGTGCGGCCTCGTCCTGTTCCTTCATGCGCTCCCGGGCTTGACGGGCCTCGCGTTCCTGCGCCTCCCTGCGCCTGCGGGCGTCCTCCTCGCTGCGGCGCTGCAGCTCCTCCTCGCGGCGCAGGCGTTCCTCTATTTCGCGCTTCGCCTGCTCTTCCCGCTCGCGCCTGGCGCGCTCCTCGGCCTCGACCTTCGCTCGCGCCTCCGCCTCGATACGGGCCATGCGCTCGGCGCGTTCGCGCTCCTCGCGCAGACGGCGTTCCCTCTCCTCGGCCTCGCGCCGCGCCCGCTCCTGCTCTTCGCGCAAGCGGCGCTCGACTTCCTCCCGGCGCAGCTGTTCCTCGATCTCGCGGCGCCGGCGATCCTCGATCTCCTTGCGCGCCCGCTCCTCGACCTCGCGCCGGAGACGTGCCTCCGCCTCGCGCCGCGCCTTCTCCTCCTCCTCGCGCCGGGTCCTCTCCTGGATCTCCATGCGCTGGCGCTCTTCGGCTTCGCGCTTTACCCGATCCTCCGCCTCGATTCGCGCGTGCGCCTCCGCCTCGCGCCGCGCCTTTTCCTCGGCTTCCCTGCGCTGGCGTTCCTCCGCCTCCCGCCGCGCCTGATCGAGTGCCTGCACCTGCCCTGAAGCCGCGCCGGCCGGACGGGCTTCGGGCTTGGGCTGCCGCGCAAGGGCGGCGGCTCTCGCTCTCTGCTCGGCTTCCGCTCGCGCTCGAGCCGCCGCCTCGGCCTTCGCCCGGGCAGACGCTTCTTCCCGTGCGCGAATCGCCTGGGCCCGCGACGCATCCTCGCGTTCCTTCGAGGGAGGCTTGGGAGTGAAGGCCGTGAAATCCAGATCTTCGCCGGCGTTCGAGGGTGCCTGCGAGATCGGTGCGCGCCCGACGGGTGCGTACCCGCCGGTGTCCTGCGGCCCCAGGAATTCCCTCACGTAACCGTCCCTCTCGAGGCCGCCCAGCGCCTCGAGAAGCCTGGGCTCGTTGAACTTGTCCAGCTTTTCGAGCAGGTCGGACACGCTGACCTTGCCGTCGATCTCCTTGAGAACGTTCCGCAAGTCGCGCGACAGGTTGGATGTCTTGCCGGTCGCCTCCATCAGGCCCTTGCCGGTCTTGGTGAGAATCGATCGCCGATTCATGCTCTCGGGGTCTTCGTGGGGATCTGGGGCGGCAACGCTTGCCCGCTCTCGACGTTTGGTCGCTCCACGGCCGTCTATTATAGGCATGTCGCGCCCCCGCGGGGCGGGTCGCCGAGTCGTTCCCTTTCAGCCGACCGACGTCTCCTCGCGGCGACAGCGTGATTTCTTCAAGCCCTCTCTACCGCCTCCGCGCTCTCCGACTGCGCCTGGCGGCGGCAAGCTCATCAAGCGTCCGGGCGCCCGTACCCGCCGCCGCCGGGTGTCTCAATCACGAAGCAGTCGCCCGGTGACATTTCGATCTGATCGCAGCCCGCCAATTTGATCACGCTGCCGTCGGAACGGCGCACCCAATTGCGCCCGCGCTCTCCCGGCAGCCCGCCTTCCATCCCCCACGGCGCCCTGTGCCGGTTCCCGGAAAGAATCGCCGCAGTCATGGGCGCGAGAAAGCGAATCCGCCGCACCGCGCCGTCGCCTCCGCGCCAGCGTCCGGCGCCGCCGCTTCCTCGCCGGATCTCGAAGCTCTCGAGCAGCACCGGGAAACGCCACTCCAGAACCTCCGGATCGGTAAGCCGCGAGTTGGTCATGTGCGTCTGCACGGCGTCGGTGCCGTCGAAACCCCGCCGCGGCACAGCGTCGGCGCGCAGCACGCCCGCACCCGACCCGCCGGCTATCGTTTCATAGTACTGGTAGCTGTCGTCTCCGAAAGTGAAATTGCTCATCGTGCCGCAGGATGCAGCCATGACCCCGAGCGCTCCATAGAGCGCATCGGTGATGCATTGCGAGGTCTCGACGTTGCCGGCCACCACCGCTGCCGGGTAGCGCGGCGCGAGCATCGAGCCTTCCGGGATGATCACCTGCAGCGGCTTCAGGCAGCCGGCGTTCATGGGAATATCGTCGTCGACGAGGGTGCGGAAGACATAGAGGACCGCAGCCATGCACACGGCGGCGGGCGCGTTGAAGTTGTCCGGCAGCTGGGGCGAGGTCCCGGTGAAATCGATCGTGGCACCGCGCCGCTTGCGGTCGATCGCGATTCTCACGCGGATCACCGCCCCATTGTCGAGCGCATAGCTGAATTCCCCGTCCTTCAGGACGCCGATGACTCGGCGCACCGCCTCCTCGGCGTTGTCCTGCACGTGCCGCATGTAGGCGTGCACGACCTCGAGACCGAAATGGCGCACCATGCGCCTGAGCTCCTGCGCCCCCTTTTCGTTCGCCGCCACCATGGCCCGCAAATCGGCGAGGTTCTGCCTGATGTTGCGCGCCGGGTACGGCCCGGAGGAAAGAAGCGCGACCGTCTCGGCCTCGCGCAGCCGGCCTTCTCCGAGCAGCAGGAAATTGTCGATGAGCACGCCTTCTTCCTCGACGACCCGGCTGCGAGGGGGCATCGAGCCCGGCGTGATTCCGCCGATGTCGGCGTGATGGCCGCGTGAGCCGACATAGAACAGAATTTCGCTGCCGGCTTCGTCGAACACTGGGCTGATCACCGTGACGTCGGGCAGATGCGTGCCGCCGTTGTAGGGGGCGTTCAGCATGTAGACATCGCCCGCCTTCATCCTGCCGCGATTCTCGCGGATCACCGCGCGCACGCTCTCGCCCATCGAGCCCAGGTGCACCGGCATGTGCGGCGCGTTGGCGATGAGATTGCCGTCCCGGTCGAACACCGCGCAGGAAAAATCCAGGCGCTCCTTGATGTTCACCGAGTACGCGGTGTTCGCCAGGCGCAGGCCCATCTGCTCGGCGATGGACATGTACAGGTTGTTGAAGATCTCCAGCTTCACCGGATCGACGCTCGTTCCGATCGCAATTGCGCGGGGCCGCGCCCGGACCCGCTCGAGCACCATGTGCTCGAGGGGCGTGACTTCCGCCCGCCAGCCGGGCTCCACCACGGTGGTGGCGTTCCGTTCGGCGATCACGGCGGGCCCGTCGATGCGGTCTCCCGGGGAAAGCCGCTCGCGCAGAAAGACCGGAGTCCGGTGTGCACGGCCCCCCGTGTGCATGCTCACCCATTCCGCGGGCTGCGGCCCGCCGCGCGGGGCCGATCTCACCGGAGCCGCCCCGGGCCGGTCCTCCGGCGCGCCGATGGCTTCCACCGAGACCGATTCGACAATGAGACCGCGGTCGGACATGAGGAAACTGTAGCGCCTGCGGTAAGCGGCCTCGAACTGCGCAACGATTTCGCCGACATCGCCGAACCCGACGACGAGGGCCGAGTCGGTGCCCTCATAGCGCACGTGCACCCGCCTGAGGATGCGGACGCGTTCCGCCGGGATCCCCTGAGAAATGAGCTCGGCACGCGCTGTCCCGGAGAGCCGATCCAGAGCCTGCGCGAGAAGGGCGAGCGCGGGCGCCTCCAGTTTCGCCTCCACGGCCTCCTCGCGCATCGCCACGGTGTCCGCCAGCCCCATGCCATAGGCGGACAGCACTCCGGCAAGCGGATGGATGAACACGCGCCGCATCCCGAGCGCATCGGCGACCAGGCAGGCGTGCTGGCCCGCTGCCCCGCCAAAACAGCACAGCACGTATTCGGTGACATCGTGGCCCCGCTGTACCGAAATCTTCTTGATGGCTTCGGCCATGTTGCCGACCGCGATCTCGATGAAGCCCTCCGCCACCTCTTCCTTGGAGCGCGTGTCGCCCGTTGTCCGGTGGATCCTCTCTGCCAGTTCCGAGAACCTGGCGCGCACGACCTCATCGTCAAGGGCGGACGTTCCCTCGGGCCCGAACACCGCCGGAAAGAACTTCGGCTGGATCTTTCCGAGCATCACGTTCGCGTCGGTAACCGTGAGCGGACCGTTCCTGCGGTAGCAGGCAGGCCCCGGGTCGGCCCCGGCTGAGTCGGGGCCGACGCGATAGCGCGAGCCGTCGAAGTGCAGCATCGAGCCGCCGCCCGCGGCGACCGTGTGGATGCTCATCATCGGCGCCCGCATGCGCACACCCGCCACCTGCGTCTCGAATGCCCGCTCGAACTCCCCCGCGTAGTGAGAAACATCGGTGGACGTCCCGCCCATGTCGAATCCGATGATCTTCCCGAAACCGGCGGCGAGCGAGGCGCGAACCGCGCCCACGACCCCTCCGGCCGGACCTGAGAGAATGCTGTCCCTGCCGGCGAAGCGCCGCGCGTCCGTCAGCCCTCCGTTCGACTGCATGAACATCAGCCGCACGCCCTCCAGCTCGGAGGCGACCCGCGCCACGTAGCGCTTCAGGACCGGCGACAGATAGGCGTCGACCACCGTCGTGTCGCCGCGGGAAATCAATTTCATCAAGGGACTGACCTCGTGCGACACCGACACCTGTTCGTAGCCGATTTCGCGCGCGTGCCCGGCAACCTGCCTCTCGTGCCGAGGATGGCGGTAGGCGTGCATGAACAGGATCGCGATCGAGCGATAGCCTTCGCGGCGCGCGATTTCGAGATCGCGACGGACGCGCTCGACATTCAGCGGAACCAGAACTTCGCCGCGCGCGCCGAGCCGCTCCTCCACTTCGACGACCTTCGCGTAGAGCAGCTCGGGCAGCACGATGTGCCGGTCGAATATGCGCGGGCGGTTCTGGTAGGCGATGCGCAGCGCGTCGCGAAAGCCCCGCGTCACGAACAGGACCGTGCGCTCGCCCTTGCGCTCGAGCAGCGCGTTGGTCGCGACGGTCGTCCCCATCTTCACCGCCTCGATCCGCTCGCCGGGAATCGGCGCACCCGGCGCCACCCCCAGGACCCGGCGTACCCCTTCGAGCGCGGCGTCGTCGTAGCGGCCGGGGTTCTCCGAAAGGAGCTTCTCCACGAGAACGCGGCCGTCCGGACCCAGCGCAACCACGTCGGTGAACGTGCCGCCGCGGTCGATCCAGAATTGCCAGCGGGGAGACGAAGTGGACATTGCCTAGGACGATGCGCCCCCAGCACTTTGCCACAGAGGCGGCTATGCGCTCAATCGGGCGTGCCTGGCATCGATGCGATTCGCTTGTTCAGGCGTGGGGCGGGCCGGCCCGTCGCCGGTCAGGCGCGGTCGGGCGCCGCATCGTCGAGTCCGGCCGCAGCCGCCGGACGGACGAGTACTGCATCAGGCCCGGCGACTGCTAGCAGCGCCCAGGAGAGGCATAAGAATCTTCCCGGTCATGAATCGACGTGCATCCCCTGCAACCGCGTCATGTGGTGCCTCATCAAACGACAAGATGGCAGCGAGATACATGATCACAGCCACTGCAACCGATTCCCGCGTTGACCTACTACCTACGGCGCTTCTCTTGTGTCGCGGGAGGAGTCCATATACGAGGGTTTAGGCCTGTCGGTCAACGCGGGCACTCCGGCGGATGAGAAAAGCGGCGAGCAAGAGAAGAGCACCGAGCACACCACTCAGTACGCACAGGAGGTGGAGCCCTTCGACTGAGATGACGTGTAACAAGGAATTGTCTCCCGACAGAGGCGAAAGCGGCTGCATGTCAGAGTGCATGAAGCTGTCCAAGAAGACGTGACTGTACGTTCCCACAAAGGCGCCGGTGATCGCCGCAGGCCAAGAAATCAGCTTCTGGCGGAGCAGCCAGTTGAGAAAGGGAGAGTGAGGATCCGGGGTCAAGTAGTTCAAAAAGAACTGGCAGGCAGGGCGCCCGACAACCACGGACACGAGGGCAATCAGCGTTGCACCGAGGTACGTGTGAGTAAAGCCATGGACCACAATATCGCCACGAATGATTCGTACCAAGGGTTCGATGTCTATCACGACCTGGCTGAAGCCGAAGACCATCAGACTGAAGTGACGACCGGACACAGCTTTCAGCGCGAGCCCGGGGCCAATGTGGAACGGGGTGAACGGCATCGCGGTGGCTCGATAGCCCTAACGCCGCATTTGAGCTGCGGCCGACGAGCAAAGCGAGGAGGGAATCGCGGGCCGACGAAGGAGGCTCGCGACCGTCAGCTCGAAATGCTTGTTAGGCCGCACTGTTCCTTGCCTCTCGCGGGACGTAGGTTAACCGAATTACATCCTGACCAATCCGATCATGAGCAATGAGCCGGAGCGGTGGCCTGGGCCCGGCGAAGTACCGCTTGCCGTGACCGAGCACGACGGGGTGCAAGTAGATCCGATACTCATCGATCAGGCCGAGTTCCGTGAGGCTGTGCGCCAAAGTGGGGCCAGCAACCTCGACCTCCCCGTCTCGCTCGGCCTTTAGCGTGCGGATCGCGCTTCCAAGGTTACCCTCAATAAGCCCGGCGTTCGGGCCGACCGACTTCAACGAGCGCGAGGCAACCCACTTCGTCTGCTTCCGCCAAGCGGCTGCGAAGGCCTGT